>NZ_POQU01000027.1 GCF_002938425.1 Blastococcus atacamensis
TTCTTCACTTTTTTACTTCTGTGTTTTGTTTTTTTTGTTTTTTGTGTATGTACCTACGACCACCATGCTCTTCCAAGGGCTCTTCGTCGGCAGCGGCAGGTGTGTATAAGAGACGGCGGCGCCGGGGCGCCACCGGGGCGCGCACCGACGGGAACCGGCGGCAGCGGCAGACGCGAGCGGGAGCCCTGCGGCGCGCGCTCGGCCGGCGGCGCACCGAGCAGGACGTCGCGACGACCCGACCGGTCGCGGTCCCGGGTGGTCGGATGATCGCTCATGCCCATCGCGGGACGCGACCCATCGGGGCCATCGGTCCTGCGCCGCCCAGCGGCTGCAGGAGCGATCCCCTGGTCCGATCCGTCACTGCCTGACACAGCGTGCCTGCCCACGGTGAGCGAATCTAATCCATGTAATTCGCCTTGCCCAGGACCTGAGACGAACGCGTTCGTTGCCGTGCCGTGCGGAGCCGCCGGAGCCGCCGCACGAGCAACGGGTCGGCGGCCAGCGCCTCGGGCCTCTCGACCAGGGCGTTGAGCGCCTGGTAGTACCGCGTGGGCGAGGTGTCGAAGAGGTCGCGTATCGCCGTCTCCTTGGCTCCGGCCCGCCGCCACCACTGCCGCTCGAAGCCCAGCATCTCGTGCTCGCGGCGCGACAGTCCTACCGCGCCCACCTGCGCGGACGTCTCCCCTGACCCGTCGGCCCGGGGCGGGGAGACCACGGGGGCTGGGTCGCTGCTCATCGCTGAATCCGTCTCTGCCGTACCCGCCGCCGGGGTGTCCCGGGCGGCTCGGCACCGACCGTAGCCCCGCCCACCGACACTTCCGGGACCAGAGCTGCGGCGGGCCCCCGGAGACAGCTCAGGGAGTAGCGACCACGGCCTCGCGTGACGTCCGTCGCGCACCCGCCCGGGCGTGTCGCAGCATGTCGACGGTGAAGACCGCCAGCGCGACCCAGACGATCACGAAGCCGGCCAGGCGGGCCGGCGGCATGGGCTCGTCGTAGACGAAGACGCCGATCACCAGTTGCATCAGCGGGGTCAGGTACTGCAGCAGGCCGACCGTCGACAGCGGGATGCGCCGCGCCGAGGTGGCGAACAGCAGCAGCGGGATCGCCGTGGCGACACCCGAGCTCATGAGCAGCAGCGCATGCCCCGCGCCGGCGTTGGCGAACGTTCCCTCACTCCCGCCGTGCAGGACGGCCAGCGTCGCCGCGGCCGGGACGGCCACCAGCGCCGTCTCCAGGAACAGGCCCGGTGCGGCCTCGACCGCCACCAGCTTCTTCATGGCCCCGTAGAGGCCGAAGCTCGCGGCCAGGCCGAGCGCGAGCCACGGTGGCCGGCCGTGGTCGATGGTGAGGACCAGGACGGCGACGGTGGCGATGCCCACGGCCGTCCACTGCAGCGGCCGGAGCCGCTCGGAGAAGACGACGACGCCGAGCAGCACGCTGACCAGCGGGTTGATGAAGTAGCCGAGGGAGGTCTCCACGACCTGCCCCGAGTTCACGCCGTAGACGAAGATCAGCCAGTTCGCCGCGATGAGCACGGCCGCGCCGGCCAGCACCAGGAGCGTGCGGCGGTCCCGGACGGCCGCGCGCACGTGGCCCCAGCGGCGCAGGACCGTGAGCAGCAGCCCGACGAACAGCAGCGACCAGAGCACGCGGTGCGCGACGATCTCCAGCCCGCCCGCCGGCTCCAGCAGGGGGAAGTAGAGCGGGAAGAGACCCCAGAGCGCGTAGGCGCCGAGCCCGGCGAGCACACCCAGGCGCCGTTCGTCCACGGCCGCACCGTACGCCCGGGCGCCCGCTCGGCCGCACGCCGCCGGATCGGCCTACCGTCGCAGCGTGAGCAGCGCGCGGCCCGATCCCCTGCGGTGGATCTGGTACGCCCTCGGCGGCGGTCTCCCCCGGCGGCTCTCCCCGTGGGTCCTCGAGGACACCACCCGGCACACCTGGGTGTGGCGGCACCTCGCGCGCGCCGTCGTCCAGCTCTCGCCGATCGTGCTGATCTGCCTGCTGGTCGTGCCGGTGCCGCTGGCCTACCGGATCTCGGCCGCGATCGGTGGACTGCTGCTCGGCCTGCTGTTCTCGCTGGCCTACATGGTCGAGACCATCGAGCACCGCGTCGCGAAGGCAGGCTACGAGCCCGGGACGGCGGCGCGGGTCCGCGCGGAGCGGGTCGAGCGGCAGCGTCTGGAACGGCTCTCGCCCTACCGACGCGACGGCGCGGGCAGCTTCGACTGAGCCGACGAGGGGACTCGAACCCCTAACCGCCCGATTACAAGTCGGGTGCGCTACCAATTGCGCCACGCCGGCAGACACGGGAACGAGTCCCGGGCCAAGGATAGGGACCCGCCCAGGAGAGCTCGCCGCCTGATCGACCGATCCGCCCGGCCGACGTGCTCAGAGCCGCGGGTCGACCGGCTCGGACTCCAGGGCCAGGACGGCGAACACGCACTCGTGCACCCGCCACGCGGGCTCGCCCCGCGCCAGCCGCTCCAGGCCCTCCATGCCCAGCGCGTACTCCCGGAGGGCGAGTCCGCGCTTGCGGCCCAGCGACCGCTCCCGCAGCCGCTCCAGGTGCTGGGGCTCGGTGTAGTCGGGGCCGTAGATCAGCTGCAGGTACTCCCGCCCGCGGACCTTCAGCCCGGGCTGCACCACACCGCGCCGACCGCGGGTCAGGTTGGCCGCGGGCTTGACCACCATGCCTTCGCCGCCGGCCGCCGTCATCTCCTCCCACCACGCCGTCGCCGCGGCCTCGTCGGCCGGGTCGGTGACGTCGACACGACGCCAGCGTGTTCCGCGGATCAGCTCGGGGTCGGCGGCGGCGAGCCGGTCGGCGAGGTCCAGGTGCCAGGGGTGCGGCCGGTCGGCGTAGGTGGCGCCGGCCGTCGCGAGCAGCTGGAACGGGGCGACGCACACCCCGTCCAGGCCCTCGGTCGGCCAGCAGTAGCGCCGGTAGAGCTCGGTGAACGCACCGGCGTCGGCGACGCGGCGCTGCTGGCGGTCGAGCAGCTCCGCCACCTCCAGGCCGCGGTCCGCCGCCTGCCGCAGCGCCGTGACCGCGGTCGGCAGCACTGTCCGGGCCGCAGCGCCGACGGCGGCGTACTGGTTGCGGATCAGGTTCCCCGCCTTGGCCGACCACGGCATCAGCTCGGCGTCGAGCAGCAGCCAGCCGGTGCCGAGCTCGTCGAACAGGCCGGCGCCCTCGGCGGCCTGGGCGAGGCGGCTGAGGAACGCGGCGGTGAGGCCGGCGCCGAAGAAGGAGCGGCCCGTCCGGGTGTGCAGCACGCCGGAGCCGCCCCGACGGACCAGCGCGACCGCCCGGGAGCCCATGTGCTTCTCCTGGCAGACCACCTCGGCCACGCCCTCACCCCGGTAGTAGGCGAAGGCCTCGGCCGGGTGCTCCAACAGCCCCGGCCGCGTGCTCGTGGCCGACGGGCTCATCGTCGGCGGCAGGTACACCAGCTGCTCGGGCGCGATGGCGAACCGGCTCATCACCTCGATCGCCGCGGCGGCGTTCTCCTCGCGCACTGTCACCCGGCCGGCCAGCGCCGTCTCGACCACCCGCTTGCCCAGCACGTCGTCCACGTCGAGGACGTCGTCCCGCCGCGCCGGCGCGGCCGCGGGCGCGGCCCCACCCTCGGGCAGGAAGGGGCGGGCCGGCTCGTAGTACGTCTGCGCCGCGGGGACGCTGACCAGCTCGCGCTCGGGATAGCGCAGTGCCGTGAGCCGGCCCCCGAACACGCAGCGGGTGTCGAGGCACAGGGTGTTGTTGACCCACTCCGGCGTCGGCACCGGGGTGTGCCCGTAGAGCACCATCGCCCGGCCCCGGTACTCCGTGGCCCAGGGGTACCGCACCGGCAGGCCGAACTCGTCGGTCTCACCCGTCGTCTCGCCGTAGAGCGCGAAGCTGCGCACCCGGGCGCTGGCGCGGCCCTGCAGCGACTCCTTGAGCCCGGCGTGCGCGACGACCAGCGCCCCACCGTCGAGCACGTAGTGGCTGACCAGGCCGTGGCAGAACTCCTCGACCTCGCGCCGGAAGTCGGCGTCCTCCGTCTCCAGCTGGACCAGCGTCCGCTCGAGACCGTGGGTGATCTGGACGTTCCGGCCACGCAGGGCCTTCACGAGCTTGTTCTCGTGGTTGCCGGGGACGCAGAGCGCGTGCTCCGCCGCGACCATGCCCATGACCAGGCGCAGCACGCCCGGTGAATCCGGTCCGCGGTCGACGAGGTCGCCGACGAAGACCGCCCGGCGTCCGGCCGGGTGCTCGGCGTCGACGGGCCGGCCGCGCTCGTCCCGGCGCAGCTCGTAGCCCAGCTCGTCCAGCAGCTCCTCCAGCTCGGCACGGCACCCGTGCACGTCGCCGATCACGTCGAACGGGCCGGTGTCCTCCCGGCGGTCGTTGTACTGCTTCTCGTAGGTGATGACCGCGCGCTCCACCTCCTCGGCGCCGTCCAGCACGTGCACCTTGCGGAACCCCTCGAGGGCCAGGCCGCGCAGCCCCCGGCGCAGGTCGGCACGCTGCCGTCGGATGACGGCGGGAGCGAGGTCCCGGTCGGCCCGGGCCGCGTTGCGGGCCAGGCACTCCCCTTCCGGCACGTCCAGGACGATCGCCACGGGCAGCACGTCGTGCGCGCGCGCCAGCCGCACGAGGGAGGCGCGGTCCTCGGCCTTGACGTTGGTGGCGTCCACGACCGTGAGCCGACCGCCGGCCAGCCGGACACCGGCGATGTGGTGCAGCAGGTCGAACGCCGCCGGTGTCGCCGACTGGTCGTTCTCGTCGTCGGCCACCAGCCCCCGGCAGACGTCGCTGCTGAGCACCTGCGTGCTCCGGAAGTGCCGGCGCTCGAACGTGCTCTTGCCCGAGCCGCTCACCCCGATGAGCACGACCAGGCACAGGTCGGGGACGAGGAGGCTGCGCTCCTCGACGGGGGCGGTCACGCCGCCACCTCCGCCGAGGCAGCGCGGGTGAAGACGGCCATCTGCGTGGGCGTTCCGACGTCGGGGGCCTCGTCCCCGACGCCGAGCAGCCGGACCGCGTAGCCGTACCGCTCACCCACGCCGGCCGCCCAGTCGGCGAACTGCTGCCGCGTCCACTCGAACCGGTGGTCGTGGTGTCGGAACGCGCCGGCCGGCAGCCCCTCGTAGCGCACGTTGAACTCCACGTTCGGTGTGGTGACGACGACCGTCGTCGGCACCGCGGCACCGAAGACGGCGTGCTCCAGGGCCGGCAGCCGCTCCGGGTCGAGGTGCTCGATGACCTCCATGAGCACCGCCGCGTCATAGCCCCGGAGCCGGGCGTCGGTGTAGGTCAGACCGCTCTGCACCAGCTGGATCCGCGCGGCCTGGCGCTCCGGCATCCGGTCCAGGCGCAGCTTCCGGGCGGCCACCTCCAGGGCGTGGGCGCTGACGTCGACGCCGAGGATCTCGGTGAACGCCGGCTCGGCCAGCAGGGAGGGCAGCAGGGCACCGGAGCCGCAGCCGAGGTCGATCACCCGGTGGGCCCCCGCCGACCGGAGCGCGGCCAGCACGGCTCCGTGCCGCTGGAGCGCCAGGGGCACCGGCCGATCGGCGGTCTCCTCGACGTCCCCCGCCGGGGGTTCCCCGACGGCGGCGACCGGCGGGGCGAGCGCGTCGTCGAGTGCCTCGGCGTCGTCGATCTCGGCCAGCCGCTCGATGGCGCGGCGGGTCAGGGACGTCCGGTGCCGCAGGTACCGGCGCGTGATGAGGTCGCGCTCCGGGTGGGCGGCCAGCCAGCCGCTGCCGGCGCGCAGCAGCTTCTCGATCTCGTCGGCGTCGACCCAGTAGTGCTTGGCGTCGTCGAGCACCGGGAGCCCGACGTAGAGGTGGTTGAGGGCGTCGGCGACCCGCAGCTCACCGCGCAGGCGCAGGTCCACGTACCGCTAGTCGCCCCACTCCGGGAGCGTCTCGTCCAGCGGGACCGCGGTCGCCTCCACCCGCCAGCCCAGCGGCGCGAAGAACCGGTGCGCCATGTCCGCTCCGCCGCTGCAGGACAGCGCCGGGATGTGCACCTCCAGCGGCAGGGCGACGTCGACCAGATCCAGCCGCTCCTTGCTCACGCCGCGGCGGGCGCTCGAGAACACCTTGCCCAGCGCGACGGCCAGCAGGCTCGATGCGGCGTAGGGACGGTCGTTGACGTACTGGGCGAGCGCTGCGCCCTCGGTGCCGCCCGCGCGTGCGGCGCGCACCAGACCGATGGGATCGACCTCCAGCAGCAGCGCCACGGTGCACCGGTGCTCGTCCGCCTCCGGGTAGAAGACGTGCGCCGTGCCGGTGGAGACCGACGTCTGCTGTGCCCGCGCGGGGTTCTTGTGCAGCAGGAAACCGAGGTCCGTGGCGGGCACGTACGTGGTGGACAGGGTGACGAGCACGCCGAAGTGTCACCGAGCGGGGCGCCATGTCGACCAGATTCCAGCCGTGCCAGCCGTCGCGCCGCCTCGGCGGACGTGCTGCCGGCGCCTCGTCCGGATCCGGTCCGGCGGACCGCGGCGCCATCCTGTGCGCCGTCCGGGCCGGTGGTCGATGCTGCGCGGATGACCTCCGAGGCGGAGAAGGCGCGTCGCAAGCAGCTCAAGGACGACTACCTCCGGGCCGAGCAGGCCGCCAGCGCGGCGTTCATGCCACTGGACCGGCCACAGCTCGAGTCACTGCTCGAGCACGTCGACGCCGCCGTGGCGGCAGACGGCTACGACCACAGCCCGCGGGCGGCCGACGACTGGGCCCGGCAGCACGACGTCGACCTCGACCGGCTGCACGAGGGATTGACGGAGTTCGGCGGCTACTGCGACTGCGAGATCGTCATGAACGTCGACCCCGAGGCGGTCTTCGGCCAGATCCGGCAGCCCCCGCGGTAGCGGGCGGCGATCACGCCGCCTCGGTCTCCGCGCTCGGGTCGGTCCGCGGCGGTTCGGACCGCACGAAGCCCGCCGGGTCGGCACCGGCCACCGGCCCCGCCGCCATCCACCGGGCGAAGCCGGCCGGGTCCCGCCGTTCCAGCTCGTCGAGGAGGAGCGCCCGCCGCGCGACCAGGCCCTGGAGCGCTGCGGGAGTGAGCCGGCCCTGGAGGGCCGACCCGCTCCGCAACCACTCCTCCGCCAAGTCGCTCGTGCTCAGCGCGTCCACCGCCCGCGCCGGCATCGGAGGGGCGAGGGTGACCGACGACCGGACCGTGGCCTCGGGCACCCGCGTCCGTCGCTCGCGGAGCCAGCGGCTCGCTCCCCAGAAGGCGCCTCCGAGCGCTACCAGGAGCACCGCCACCCCACCGCCGGCGAGCATCGCCGTCCCGGCGAGCACCAGTAGCGCGAGCACGGTCGCGGCCGTGGCCAGCAGCGCCGACTCGAGCACCGACCGGCTCCGCGGCTGCGCCGCCTCGCGCGCCACGCCGGCCGCGACGCAGCCCGCCATGGCGCCGGAGACGAGCACGGCGACCAGGCCCGGACCGCGGAGGGCGATGCCGCCGACGACCGAGAGGGCGGCCACGAGGACCAGACCGAGACCGGCGGAGAACCGGAACAGGGGACCACGGACGGGCACGAGCAGCCTCCACGGCGGACGGAGCGAGCGGCGGACCGCTCCGCCGGTGGGGCACTACCCGGTAGTGGGCCGTATTGCACACGACGACGCAGGTGATCACGCGGCTCTCCGCCCCCAGGGGTTCCGACCGGCAGGATCTGGCCCCGTGGGTTCCTCCGTGGTCGACGTCGACGTCCGGCTCGCCGTCGTCCTGGTGCTCCTGACCGCGCTGGCCGCGGCGGGTGGACGCCTGTCGGGCCTCGGTGAGCGCCGCACGGTTCTCGTGGCCGCCGTTCGCGCCACCGTGCAGCTGGCGGTGGTGTCCGCCCTGCTGCTCGTCGTCGTCCGCTCGCTGTGGCTCTCGGCCGCGTTCGTCCTGCTCATGGCCTCCGTCGCCACCGTGACGGCCGCCGGCCGGACCACCGGGCAGCCGCTGCGCTCCCCCGGCCCGGCCCGCCGGCTGCTCGCCACCGCCCTGCCGGTCGTCGGCGGGGCGGCGCCCGTGGTCGCACTGGTGCTGGCCAGCGGAACCGTGCCGATGCGCGGCGAGGCGGTCATCCCCATCGCCGGCATCCTCATCGGCGGCGCGATGACCGCCACCTCGCTGGCCGGTCGGCGCCTGCGCGACGAGCTGGCGACCCGCTCCGGAGAGGTGGAGGCGGCCCTCGCCCTGGGCCTGCTCCCCCGCGACGCGGTGCTCCTCGTCGCCCGCCCCGTGGCCGGCACAGCGCTCATCCCTCCGCTGGACCAGACCCGCACCGTCGGGCTGGTCACCCTGCCCGGCGCGTTCGTCGGCGTGCTGCTCGGCGGTGGCACTCCGCTGGAGGCAGGCGCCGCCCAGCTGCTGGTGCTCATCGGGCTGCTGGCGGCGGAGGTGCTCGCCGTCTGGGCGGTCACCGAGATGGTCGCCCGCGGCCGGCTGCTCCCGGTGCCCTGCTAGGACCGGCGTCCAGCGGACTCACAGGCTCCGTCCAGCGGCGGACCAGCACGGCGGCGGACAGTGGTACCGACGGCGCGGCCGGACGGCTGCGCCAGGAGAGGATCGGACCCGTGAGCGAGCACCAGCACCCCGGCCAGGGCCAGCAGTACGGCTGGCAGCCCCCGCGCCCGGCCGGCCAGCAGCCGACCACGCAGCAGACGGCCGTGCAGACCGCCGTCCAGCCCACGCAGCCTCCGGCCTACCCGGGCTACGGCGGCTTCCCTCCGTCGCCGGCGGCCCAGCCGGAGCGCACCTCACCCAAGGGCGGCCGGCTCCGCATCGGGCTGATCGGCCTGGTCGCCGGCGCGCTCATCGGTGGCGGCGCCGGCGCGGGCGTCGCCACGCTGGTCGACGGGCCCGGCACGACCGCCGGCTCCGCCGGGCCCGCCCAGACGGTGACCATCGAGAACCCGGAGCGGGCCACCACCGCCACCGCGGCGGCCGCCAAGGCCGCTCCCAGCGTCGTCACCGTCTACGTGGCCAGCGGATCGGGTGCCGGCAGCGGCTCCGGCGTCGTCCTCACCGCCGACGGGTACGTGCTCACCAACAACCACGTCGTCGCCGAGGGCGCGGACGGCGGCAGCGTCCAGGTGCGCACCGCCGACGGCACCCTGTACGACGCCGAGGTCGTCGGCACCGACCCGGCGTTCGACCTCGCGGTGCTCCGGCTGGAGGGCGCCGACGACCTCACCCCGGCAACCTTCGCCGACTCCGACGAGGTGCAGATCGGCGACGTCGCCGTCGCGATCGGTGCCCCGCTCGGCCTGTCGAACACCGTCACCGACGGCATCATCAGCGCCACCAACCGCGCGGTGGCCACCGGCTCCACCCAGGACGACGCGACCGTGCTCGACGCGATCCAGACCGACGCCGCCATCAACCCCGGCAACTCCGGCGGGGCGCTGGTCGACGGCGCCGGCGAGGTCATCGGGATCAACACCGCCATCGCCACCGTGGCCTCCGGGATGCCCGGCGGGCAGTCGCAGAGCGGCAACATCGGCGTCGGGTTCGCCATCCCCGGCAACACCGCCCAGCGGGTCGCCCAGGAGATCATCGAGACCGGCTCGGCGACCCGCGCCTTCCTGGGGGTCAGCGCCCGCACCGCGGCCGACGACGAGAACAGCGAGGTCGGCACCGGCGCCCAGATCGAGACCGTGGAGCCGGGCAGCGCCGCCGAGCAGGCCGGCCTGCAGCGGGGCGACGTCGTCACCGCGGTCGGCGACCGCCCGGTGACCACCTCCACCGAGCTCACCGCCGCGGTGCGCAGCCTGGCGCCGGGCGAGGACGTCGAGCTGACCGTTCGCCGGGGCTCGGACACCCGCACCGTCGAGGTCACCCTCGGCGAGACGGGCTGAGGGCCGGAGCGGCTTCCCGGACCCGGTCCCTACGCTGGGCCGGGTGGCCGCTCCCCCGCTGACCGTGCCCCTGGCCGGGTCCCTCGACGACCCGGCCCGCGCGCGCGACCTCACCCGCATGAAACGGCTCGCGACCGGGCTGTTCCTGCTCGCCGCCGCCGTCTTCCTGGGCTGCGTCCTGCTCGGCGAGGACGCCGGCGCCTGGGTCGGGTACGTGCGGGCCACCGCCGAGGCCTCGATGGTCGGTGCGCTGGCCGACTGGTTCGCCGTCACCGCCCTGTTCCGGCACCCGCTGCGGCTGCCGATCCCGCACACGGCGATCATCCCGCGCAAGAAGGACCAGATCGGCGAGAGCCTGGGCGCCTTCGTGCAGGAGAACTTCCTGACCCGCGCCGTCATCGAGGAGAAGCTGACCACGATCGACGTCCCGGGCCGGCTGGGCGGTTTCCTCGCCGCCCCCGGGCGGGCGGAGCGGCTGGGCGGCGACGCGTCGAAGGTCCTCACCGCCCTCACCGAGCTGCTCAGGGACGAGGACGTGCAGCCCGCCGTCGCCGCGCTGGTCGACCGGAAGCTGCACGAGACGCCGGCCGCGCCGGGCGTGGCCCGGGTGCTGGAGCTCGCGGTGGACGGCGACCGGCACCAGGAGGTGCTGTCGGCGGCGCTGCGGCTGCTGGCCCGCTTCCTGGACGAGAACCGGCTGGTGTTCCGCGCGCAGCTGGGCGACGCCTCCCCCGCCTGGGTGCCGGACTGGGTCGATGACCGGGTCTTCGACAAGGCGTTCGCGGGAATCCACCGGTTCCTCGCCGAGGTCGGGGACGACCCGCGCCACGAGCTGCGCCGCTCCTACGACGTGCGCCTGCGGGCCTACGTGCACGCGCTGCGCACCGACCCCGAGACGGCGGCGCGGGTCGAGGAGTTCAAGAAGGAGGTCCTCGAGCACCCGGCGATCCGCGAGTGGTCGGGGTCGCTGTGGACCACGGCGAAGAACGCGCTGCTCACCGCGGCGGCCGATCCCACCTCACCGCTCCGGGGCCGGGTGACGGCGCTGATCGCCGACGGCGCGAAGCTGCTGCAGACCGACCCCACGGTGCGCGAGGTGGTGCAACGGCACAGCCGCCGCGCGGTGGGCTACGCCGTCGAGCGGTTCTCCGGCGACCTCGCCGACCTGGTGAGCAGCACCGTCGCACGCTGGGACACCGAGGAGACCAGTCGCCGGATCGAGCTCCAGGTCGGCCGCGACCTGCAGTGGATCCGGGTCAACGGAACGGTCGTCGGCGGCCTCGCCGGCCTGGTGATCTACACCCTCGCGCAGCTGATCGGCTGACCGCTCCCCGTGATGATCAGGAGACCTGATCATCACGGGTCCTGGCTCAGTACCGACGGTGAGCCAGGACCCTGGATCGTGAGCCAGGACGACGGACGGTGATGCGAGGATCAGCCGCGGCGGGCGGCCGCCGCCTGGTACAGCGCGATGCCGGCCGCCACGCTGACGTTCAGCGACTCGGTGTCGCGCCCGATCGGGATGCGCACGACGACGTCGCACTTCTCCCGCACCAGCCGCGAGAGCCCCGTGCCCTCGGCGCCCACGACGAGCGCCACCGGGTCGGCGAAGCCGTCGTACTCGTGCAGGTCGACGTCGCCGTCGCCGGCCAGGCCCACGGTCTGCAGCCCGGCGTCCTGGTAGGCGGTGAGGGCGCGCGGCAGGTTGACCGCCCGGGCCACCCGCAGCCGCGCCGCCGCACCGGCGCTGGTGCGCCAGGCCGAGGCGGTCATGCCGACCGCCCGGCGCTGCGGGACGACGACGCCGTGGGCGTCGAACGCGGCGGCCGAGCGCACGACGGCGCCGAGGTTGCGCGGGTCGGTCACGCCGTCCATCGCGACGATGAGCGGAGCCCGGCCGGAGTCCCGGGCGGTGGCCAGGAAGTCCTCGGGGTGGGCGTACTCGTAGGGCGGCACCTGCAGGCCGATGCCCTGGTGCAGCGCGCCCTGCGACATGCGGTCGAACTCACCCTTGCCCACCTCGAGCAGCGGCAGCCCGCGGTCGGCGGCCAGACCGAGGGCCTCGGTGATGCGCTCGTCGGCACCGGGACGGGTGGTGTCGCCGGTGACGACGTAGAGCGCCGTCGCCGGGATCCGGGCGCGCAGCGCCTCGACCACCGGATTGCGGCCGAGCAGCAGCTCGGGCTGCTCCTCGTTGCGCTGGCGGGCGCGGGCCCGGTCGGCGCGCTGCCGGGCCTCGGTGGCGGCGCGCCGCTGGGCCGGGTGCCCGGTGCGCGCCTCGGCGGGCGGGGTGGCGCCACGACCGGCGAGCGAGCGCCGGTTCTTGCCGCCGGTGCCGGCGGTCGCGGTCTTCTTGCCTGCGCCGTCGCTACGGCCTCGGCGCTGGCTGTTGCCGGCCATCAGCGGCTCAGCTCCCATCGGGTTCCTTGCGGGGTGTCCTCGACCGTGAGGCCGAGGGCGGCGAGCTGGTCGCGGATCGCGTCCGCCGCCGCGAAGTCCTTGCGCGCGCGGGCCGCCTGGCGCTGCTCGAGTGCCAGCGCCACCAGCCCGTCGGTGGCCTGGGCCAGCCGGTCGTCGGCACCGGCGGCTGCCCACTGCGGGTCCAGCGGGTCCAGGCCGAGGACGCCGAGCATGGCGCGGACCGAGCCCAGCGTGCCCGCCACCGCCCGCTCGTTCCCCTCGGCCAGCGCGGTGTTGCCCTCGCGGACCATGTCGTGGATCGCCGCGATCGCAGCGGGGGTGGCCAGGTCGTCGTCGAGGGCGTTGGTGAAGTCGGCGCAGAGCACCGGTGCGCCCGCGTCCGCGCCCACCCGCTCGGCGGCCCGCTTCACGAACGCCTCGATCCGGCGGAACGCCTGACCGGCCTCCTCCAGCGCCGCGTCGGTGAACTCGATCGTCGACCGGTAGTGCGGGGCGACCAGGTAGTAGCGGAGCTCGATCGGACGGACCCGCTGCACGACCTCGTCGACCAGCGCGGTGTTGCCCATCGACTTGCTCATCTTCTCGCCGCCGAGGGTGACCCAGCCGTTGTGCATCCAGTACGAGGCGAAGTCCGCACCGGCCGCCCGGGACTGGGCCTGCTCGTTCTCGTGGTGCGGGAAGCGAAGGTCCAGGCCGCCGCCGTGGATGTCGAAGGCCTCGCCGAGGTAGCGCCCGGCCATCGCCGAGCACTCCAGGTGCCAGCCCGGGCGGCCCCGCCCCCAGGGCGTGGGCCAGGAGGCGGTGTCCGGCTCGCCGGGCTTGGTGCCCTTCCAGAGGGCGAAGTCGCGGGGGTCGCGCTTGCGCTCGTCGGTGTCGGTGTCCGCCGCGGGCTCCAGGTTGTCCAGCCGTTGACCGGTGAGGGCGCCGTACTCCGGGAACGAGCGCACGTCGAAGTAGACGTCGCCGTCGACGGCGTAGGCGTGCCCGCGCTCGATGAGCCGCTCCATGAGCGTGACCATCTCCGGGACGTGCCCGGTGGCCCGCGGCTCGTAGGTGGGCGGGAGCACACCGAGGGCGTCGTAGGCGCGGGTGCACGCGCGCTCGTTCTCGTACGCCCAGGCCCACCACGGCACGCCGTGCTCGGCGGCCTTGGTCAGGATCTTGTCGTCGATGTCGGTGACGTTCCGGACGTAGGTGACGTCGAGCCCGCCCGCCGTCAGCCAGCGGCGCAGCACGTCGAAGGAGACCGCCGCCCGGATGTGCCCAACGTGCGGGCGGCCCTGCACGGTCAGACCGCAGACGTAGACGGACGCCTGACCGGCACGCAGGGGCGTGAAGTCGCGGACCGCGCGGGCGGCCGTGTCGTACAGGCGGAGGCTCACTGGGGGGAGTCTACGGAGCCCCGCGCCCCTGTCGTACCGCCTCGGCGGTGCTCTCCCCCGTCCGGACCACCAGAGCGGTGGCCACGGCCGCCCGCCCCTCGCCCCGGCCGGTGAGACCGAGCCCGTCGGTCGTGGTAGCGGTCACGCTGACCGGGGCGCCGAGCGCCGCCGACAGCGCCGCCTCCGCCTCACCCCGGCGGGGACCCAGCTTCGGACTGGTGGAGACGAGCTGGACGGAGGCGTTGCCCACCCGCCAGCCCGCGGCGTCGAGCACCTCGCGGACGTGCACCAGGACGTCGGCACCGCGGGCGCCGGCCCAGCGCGGGTCGTCGGTGCCCAGGAGCCCGCCGATGTCGCCCAGCCCCGCGGCCGACAGGACGGCGTCGGTCAGTGCGTGGGCGACGATGTCGCCGTCGGAGTGGCCGGCGCAGCCGTCGACGCCGGGCCACTCCAGACCGGCGAGCCAGCAGGGGCGGCCGGCCTCGATCGGGTGGACGTCGGTGCCGACGCCGACCCGGGGCAGCTCGGGGAAGGTCATCGGGCCACCGTGCCAGACGGACCGTCGAGGGTGACCGCGAGCTCGGCGAGGGTCAGGTCGTGCGACACCGTCACCTTGGCCGACCGCTCGTCACCCGGGACGGTGATCACCGGCACGCCCGCCGCCCGCACCACGGCGGCGTCGTCGGTGAGCTCGGCGCCGTCCGGCAGGGCGGCGTACGCCCGCACGAGGGTCTGCAGGTCGAAGCCCTGCGGTGTCTGCACGCGCCGCAGCGGGGCGCGGGGCACCGCCTCGGCGATGACGCCGTCCTCGCCCACCAGCACGGTGGTGTCGACGACGGGGAGCACCGGGACGACCGCGGGCGCACCGGCCGCCAGCGCGGTCAGCACCCGGGCGACGACGTCGGGCGGGGTGAGCGGCCGGGCGGCATCGTGCACCAGGACGGCGGTGGCGGCCGGATCGGCCGCGGCGAGGCCCGCCCGCACCGACGCGGTGCGGGTGGCGCCCCCCTCGACGACCAGGACCCCGGCGGGCAGGACGGCCTCGAACTCGGCGCGGTGCGCAGCCGGGATCGTCACCACCACCTCGGTCACACCACCGGCGAGCAACCCGTCGACGGCCCAGCGCACGAGGGGGCGGCCGGCGAGCGGGACCAGCGCCTTCGGCCGGTCGGCGCCCAGACGCGAACCGCTCCCGGCCGCTGCGACGATGCCGACAGCGTGCACGGGAGCGGTTCGGTGGCTGCGTGGAGGGAGAACGCCCGGGAGCGGACTCAGCTGGCGAGGACCTCGTCGAGGAGGATCTCGGCCTTGTCCTCGTTCGTGCCCTCGGCGAGCGCGAGCTCGCTGACCAGGATCTGACGAGCCTTGGAGAGCATCCGCTTCTCCCCCGCGGAGAGCCCGCGGTCCTTGTCGCGACGCCAGAGGTCGCGGACGACCTCGGCGACCTTGTTCACGTCGCCCGAGGCCAGCTTCTCGAGGTTGGCCTTGTAGCGGCGCGACCAGTTGGTCGGCTCCTCGGTGTGCGGGGCGCGCAGCACCTCGAAGACCTTGTTCAGGCCCTCCTGGCCGACGACGTCACGGACGCCGACGATCTCTGCATTGTCGGCCGGTACGCGCACCGTGAGGTCGCCCTGGGCGACCTTCAGCACGAGGTAGGCCTTCTCTTCGCCCTTGATGACCCGCTTCTCGATCGCCTCGATCAGAGCAGCGCCGTGGTGCGGGTAGACGACGGTCTCGCCGACAGTGAAGCCCATGTGAATGTGACCCCTTTCGCTGCCTCTAGGTTAGCACGGCACACTGTCCAACGGATCGGACCCGGGCAGTAAATCTGCAGGTCAGAGCCTTGATGCATTGGCCTCAGGGGGTTGACAGAGCGTGATTGGTGTGCCTGCGCGAGGGGCGCGACCACCCTCGCTGCTGCGCGCGCTCGCCTCCGCCACGCACCCCGGTCCGGCCGTCGCGGTCACCGCCGCCGGCACCCTGCTCGCGGTGGCGGCGGGCATCCCGGCGGGGCGCACCGCACTGGTCTGCGCGGCCGTCGTCGCAGGTCAGGCCTCCATCGGTTGGAGCAACGACTGGCTCGACGCCGACCGCGACCGCGCCGTCGCCCGGGCCGACAAGCCGGTGGTCCAGGGCGCCGTGAGCCCCTCGCTGCTCCGCGCGGCCGCCCTCCTCTCGGCCGCCGCTGCGGTCGCCCTCTCCCTGCTGCTCGGCATCGTGCCCGGGCTGCTCCTCCTGCTGCTGGTGGCCAGCGGCTGGGCCTACAACGCCGGCCTGAAGCGCACGATCTGGTCCTTCACGGGCTACGTTGTCGGTTTCGGCGCCCTCCCGGCCGGGGTGGTGGCCGCGGCCCCCGGGAGCGGCGCGGCCCCCTGGTGGCTGGTCGCCGCGGGCGCGGCGCTCGGTGGCGCCGCCCACCTGGCCAACGTCGCCCCCGACCTGGAGGACGACCTGGCGACGGGCGTCCGTGGCCTCCCGCACCGGCTCGGCGCCCGTGTCTCGGCGGTCACGGGCGCGGCGCTGCTCGGCGCGGCGTCGCTCGCGCTGGTCCTGGGCCCAGCCGGTCCTCCGACGACCACCGGCTGGGCGGCCCTGGCCCTGGCCGTGCCGGCGGCCGTCGTGGCCGGTTCCGCGGGCCGTCCGCGGTTCCGCCGCCTGGCCTTCCCCGCCGTCATGGTGCTGACCGTCCTGGACGTCGTCCTGCTCGTCCTCGGGGGGGCAGCACTGTCCTGACGCGTCGTCGGGGCCGAGGACGCGACCTGCCGCCGCTCCCTGCGGGCGACCGGAGCGGGCGACCGATACGCTCGGCACGTCTCCGCGCCACCGATCCCCGGTGGCCGGCACGGTCCTGCTGGAGGTCGACAGCTGTGAACCGCGCTCTGCGCGCCGCCACCATGGGCGTTCTGCTCCTCTCCCCGCTCGCCCTCTCGGCCTGCAGCGCCGGGCAGGTCACGCAGACCGCCACGCAGGAGCGCGACAAGGTCGGGGCCATGGCCGCGGTCGGCGACATCACCCTCCGCAAGGCGAACCTCGAGTACCCCCCGGGCGGCGTCTACGAGGCCGGCGACGACGCCGTCCTGACGCTGGCCATCGCGAACGGCAGCAACGAGGACGACACGCTGACCGACATCACGGGCGAGGGTTTCGCCGAGGCCGTCATCAGCACCTCGGGCGCCGCCAGCCCCTCGACCAGCAGCGCCCCGAACGCCCCTGGCGGCTCGGCAGCGACCACCAGCGCGACCCCGTCCGGGAGCGCCGCCTCGGCCGAGCTGGAGATCCCGGCGGAGTCCTCGGTGTTCATCGGCGGCCAGGACTCCCCCACCATCACGCTGACCGACCTCGACGAGGAGCTGACCACCGGTCAGTACGTCGAGCTCACCCTCACCTTCGAGAACTCCGGCGAGGTGACCATGCGGGCGGGAGTGGGCACCCCCACCCGCGTGCTCGAGCGCGGCGAGCCCTTCGACTTCCACGGCGACGAGGAGCACGGCGAGGCCACCACCGAGGAAGGCCAGGAGGGCGAGCAGCAGGAGGGCGGGGAGTGACCTCCCGCTGAACCACACCTTCTGAGCACCACCTGAGCTTCTCGGCCACGGCGGTCCCGATCGGGGCTGCCGTGGCGCGTTCGCGCAGGAACTGTCGGTGGTCGCGGTTAGCGTCGACGTCGTGCCGCCCGCAGGAGTGAAGCCCGCCCGTCCCGCCCACCGCTGCACCGAGTGCGGGTACGCCTCGGCGAAGTGGGTCGGGCGTTGCCCGGAGTGCCAGGCCTGGGGCACCCTGCAGGAAACGGGTGCCCCCACGACGGGACTGCGCGCCGTCTCGGCGGGGCAGGTCACCGCCCCGGCCCGGCCGATCGCCCAGGTGGAGCTCGCGGGCGCCCGCGCCGTCCCCACCGGCATCGCCGAGTTCGATCGCGTCCTCGGCGGCGGGCTCGTGCCGGGCGCGGTGCTGCTGGTCGCGGGCGAGCCGGGCGTCGGCAAGTCCACCCTGCTGCTGGAGGTCGCCCAACGGGTCGCCGCGAGCAACGGCCCCGCCCTGGTCGTCTCCGGCGAGGAGTCCGCCGGTCAGGTACGGCTGCGGGCCGAGCGGATCGGCGCCCTGCACGACCAGCTGTACCTCGCGGCGGAGACCGAGCTGTCCGCGGTGCTCGCGCACGTCGAGGCCGTGAAGCCCTCGCTGCTCGTGTTGGACAGCGTGCAGACCGTCCGGTCCCCGGCCGCCGAGGGGACCGACGGCGGGTCCACCCAGGTGCGGGCCGTCGCCTCGGCGCTCACCGGGGTGGCCAAGAGCCGCGGCATGACCACGATCCTCGTCGGGCACGTCACCAAGGACGGCGCCATCGCCGGGCCCCGCACCCTCGAGCACCTGGTCGACGTCGTCATCTCCTTCGACGGCGAGCGCCACTCGACGCTGCGCATGGTCCGCGCCACCAAGAACCGCTTCGGCCCCGCCGACGAGATCGGCTGCTTCGAGATCGGCGACCGCGGCGTGGTCGGCGTCCCCGACCCGTCGGCGCTGTTCGTCTCCCGCCGGGCCGATCCCGTGCCGGGCAGCTGCGTCACCGTCACCCTCGAGGGCAGCCGCCCGCTGCTGGCCGAGGTCCAGGCGCTGGTGGCCAGCTCGGGCGGTGGCGGGTCACCGCGCCGGGCGGTCAGCGGCCTGGACAGCCAGCGGGTCGCCATGGTCAACGCGGTGGTCGAGCGCCGCGGCCGGGTGAAGCTGGCCGACGCCGACGTCTTCGCCGCCTCGGTCGGCGGCGTGCGGATCGCCGAGCCGGCCGCCGACCTCGCCCTCGCCCTCGCTATCGCGTCGGCGTCCAAGGACACCCCGCTGCCCGCGGGCATGGTGGCTCTCGGCGAGGTGGGCCTCTCCGGGGAGATCCGCCGGGTCGGTGGAACCGGCCGCCGGCTGGCCGAGGCCGCCCGCCAGGGGTACCGGACGGCCCTCGTCCCCCCGGACGCCGGCACCGCCCCGGCCGGGATGCGGTTGATCGAGGTCCCCGACCTGGGAGCCGCCTTCCACCGCTTGTTCTGAGCCCGTAAGGTCTCGGAACGGACGGCGGGCGGCGCACGCGAGGCGAGCCCGGCCTCCGTCCGGAGACGTAGACTCAGACGCCGCACCACTCGACCGTCAGGAGCGCTCGTGCCCGCCCCCGTGGACCCCGAGATCGCTCTGCGCGAACTCCTCGGGCGCATCGCTCCCGGCACGGCGCTGCGGGACGGCCTGGAGCGCATCCTCGCCGGTCGGACCGGGGCGCTCATCGTGCTCGGCTACGACCGCGTGGTCGAGTCCATCTGCACCGGCGGCTTCGCCCTGGACGTGGCCCTCTCGGCCACCCGGCTGCGCGAGCTGGCGAAGATGGACGGCGCGGTGATCGTGTCCTACGACGGCACGCGCATCGTGCGGGCCGGAGTCCACCTGATGCCCGACCCGACGGTTCCGACGGAGGAGTCCGGCACCCGGCACCGCACGGCGGAGCGCGTGGCCATCCAGTCCGGCTTCCCGGTCATCTCGGTCAGCCAGTCGATGCACATCATCAGCGTCTACGTGGCCGGCCGCCGCTACACCCTCGAGCACCCCACCACCATCCTGGCCCGCGCGAACCAGGCCCTCGCGGCGCTCGAGCGCTACAAGCTGCGCCTGGACGAGGTGGCCAGCACGCTCTCCGCGCTGGAGATCGAGGACCTGGTCACCGTCCGCGACGCGATGAGCGTCAGCCAGCGGCTGGAGATGGTCCGCCGGATCGCCGACGAGATCGAAGGTTTCGTCGTGGAGCTCGGCACCGACGGCCGGCTGCTGGCGCTGCAGCTGGACGAGATGCTGGCCGGCGTCGAGGAGGACCGCGGCCTGCTGGTCCGCGACTACATGCCCTCGGGCGGTCGCCGTCCGCGCACCATCGACCAGGTCCTGACCGATCTGCGGGCGCTCAGCGCCACCGAGCTGCTGGACCTGTCCGCCGTCGCCCGGTGCTACGGGCTGCCGACCTCACCGGACGCTCTGGACTCCCCCGTCAGCCCACGTGGTTACCGACTGCTGGCCCGGGTGCCCCGGCTGCCCGCCGGGATCATCGACCGCCTCGTGGACCACTTCGGCGGGCTGCAGAAGCTGCTGGCGGCGACGATCGAGGACCTCCTCGCGGTCGAGGGCGTCGGCGAGGCCCGTGCCCGCGGCATCCGCGAGGGGCTCTCCCGCCTCGCCGAGACCTCGATCCTCGACCGCTACAGCTGACGGCTCCCCTCCAGGGGCCCGCCGCGAGCTCGCGAGTGGTGGGGAGGAGGGAGGTCCTTCGACTACTGCAGCGTGAGCGGGGCGTCCGCGGACACCTTGGTGTCCAGTCGGCCGCGCAACAGGTAGGCACCCGGCGCGGGTGCTCCGCGGGGGGCGGTGCAGGTCGGCTCGCTGGTCAGGCCGCCCCAGACCACGGGAACCACCACGACCTCTCCCGGCGCGAGGGTGCGGGGCTCGTCGCTGCTCTCCGGAAAGCAGTCGTTGCTGCCCCAGACCCGGTTGCCGCCCGCGCCGACGAGCACGAGCTCCTGCAGCTCCTTGTCGAGCGCCCGCACGCACGGGACGCTCCCGGTGTTGCCGACGACGAGCTGGAACGTGGGCTTGCTGCCCACTGCCGCCTGCCCGGGCGTCCGGACCTCGAGGAGCAGGACGTCGTCGGCGCACGGCCCACCGGCCGGCCGCGCCGGCGCGGCCGGGGCGCTGGGGGGTGATGTGGGCTCGCTGGGCGCCGCGGGCGTCCGCACCGCAGCGGCCGCCGACGGCACCACCCGGTCCAGGGCCGGCAGCTCGGTGGGCCGGGCGGTGGTCGTCGATGCGGCCGCCTCGCTGACGCCGGACCGCCGGTCCAGGAACCACACGGTCCCCCAGCCCAGCCCGCCGACGACCGCGACCAGGAGCACCAGCACGACCAGTCGCCGCCGCCAGTAGACAGCTGCGGGCAGCGGGCCCACCGGGTGCAACACGCCCGGAACGGTAATCGGCGGCATCGTCGTCGTCCCCCTCGGCGCGCCGCACCGGGCCAACGGCAGACTGGGTTCCCGTGACGTCCGCGACCGCTGCCGAGCCCGACGACGCCGCCGGTGAGGCGATCGTCGACTGGTACGCGACCGCGGCCCGCGACCTCCCCTGGCGCACCCCTGGGGTCGACGCCTGGGCCGTGCTGGTCAGCGAGGTCATGCTGCAGCAGACGCCGGTCGCCCGGGTGGAGCCGGTGTGGCGCGAGTGGATGGACCGCTGGCCGGCCCCGGCGGACCTGGCGGCCACGCCGCCGGGCGAGGTCATCCGCGCCTGGGGCAAGCTCGGCTACCCCCGCCGGGCCCTGCGGCTGCGCGAGGCGGCCGCGGCGATCGCCGAGCGCCACGGCGGCGTCGTCCCGGCCGACGTGGCCGCCCTGGAGGCGCTCCCGGGGGTCGGCACGTACACGGCCCGCGCGGTGGCGTGCTTCGGCTACGGCCAGCGACAGCCGGTCGTGGACACCAACGTGCGGCGCGTCGTCGCGCGACTGGTCCACGGCCAGGCGGAAGCCGGCAGCGCCCGGGCCTCCGACCTCGCCGACATCGCCGCCCTGGCCCCGGCCGACCACGACCGGGCGGTGCGGTTCTCCGTCGCCGTCATGGAGCTCGGAGCGCTGGTCTGCGCGGCCCGAACGCCGAGGTGCGGCGTCTGCCCGGTCCGGGACCGGTGCGCCTGGCGGCAGGCCGGCTCCCCCGCGCACGACGGGCCGCCGCGACGGGTGCAGAGGTTCGCCGGCACCGACCGCCAGGTGCGCGGCCGGTTGCTGGACGTGCTCCGAGCGGCGTCCGAGCCGGTGGACGCCGCCGCTCTGGACCGGGCCTGGGACGAGCCCGCCCAGCGCGCCCGCTGCCTGGACTCCCTGCTCACCGACGGCCTGGTCGAGCAGACCGCCGACGGCCTCTTCCGGCTGCCTTCCTGACACGACGGAGGCCGCCCCACCCGAGCGGGTGGAGCGGCCTCCGAAGGACCTGCGGCGGTCTTACTTCTTGGTGAAGGAGGGACCCTCGCCCTCGTCCCCATCGGCGCCCGAGAGCGCCACCGGCGGGGTGTCGGGCAGGTCGAGGGGCTTGGCCTCGCCGCGGAAGGTGAACTTCTGCGCGGGGCCCTCGGCGTCGTCGACGTCCACCACGATGATCTGACCGCCGGTCAGCTCGCCGTAGAGGATCTTCTCCGACAGGGCGTCCTCGATCTCGCGCTGGATCGTCCGGCGCAGCGGCCGGGCACCCAGGACGGGGTCGAAGCCGCGGGCCGCCAGCAGCTTCTTCGCCGCCGGGGTCACCTCGATCGCCATGTCCTTGTTCTTCAGCTGGGTCTCCAGGCGGCCGAGCATGAGGTCCACGATGTGGATGATCTCGTTCTCGGTCAGCTGGTGGAACACGACGATGTCGTCGATGCGGTTGAGGAACTCCGGCCGGAAGTGCTGCTTGAGCTCCTCGTTGACCTTGAGCTTCATCCGCTCGTAGTTGCTCGTCGAGTCGTTACCGGCCTGGAACCCGAGGCCCACGGCCTTCGAGATGTCCCGCGTACCGAGGTTGGTGGTGAGGATCAGGATCGTGTTCTTGAAGTCCACGATCCGGCCCTGCCCATCGGTGAGCCGGCCATCTTCGAGCACCTGCAGAAGCGTGTTGAACACATCTGCGTGCGCCTTCTCGATCTCGTCGAAGAGGACCACCGAGAACGGCTTGCGCCGCACCTTCTCGGTGAGCTGTCCACCTTCGTCGTAACCGACATAACCGGGAGGCGCACCGACCAGGCGCGACACGGTGAACTTGTCGTGGAACTCACCCATGTCGATCTGGATGAGAGCGTCGTCCTCACCGAAGAGGAACTGCGCGAGCGCCTTTGCCAGCTCGGTCTTACCGACACCCGAGGGGCCGGCGAAGATGAACGAGCCGCCGGGCCGGCGCGGGTCCTTGAGGCCCGCCCGCGTGCGCCGGATGGCCTGGCTGACGCTCTTGATGGCCTCTTCCTGGCCGATGATCCGCTTGTGGAGCTCGTCCTCCATGCGGAGCAGCCGGGAGGTCTCCTCCTCGGTCAGCTTGAAGACGGGGATACCGGTCCAGTTGGCCAGCACCTCGGCGATCTGCTCGTCGTCGACCTCGGCGACGACGTCCATGTCGCCGGCCTTCCACTGCTTCTCGCGCTCGGCCTTCTCGCCCAGGAGCTGCTTCTCGGTGTCTCGCAGCGCCGCGGCCTTCTCGAAGTCCTGCGCGTCGATCGCCGACTCCTTCTCGCGGCGGACGCCGGCGATCTTGTCGTCGAACTCGCGCAGGTCCGGCGGCGCGGTCATCCGCTTGATCCGCATCCGGGCGCCGGCCTCGTCGATCAGGTCGATCGCCTTGTCCGGGAGGAAGCGGTCGGAGATGTACCGGTCGGCCAGCGTCGCCGCCGCCACGAGGGCGCTGTCGGTGATGCTGATCCGGTGGTGCGCCTCGTAGCGGTCGCGCAGGCCCTTCAGGATCTCCACGGTGTGGGCGAGGGTCGGCTCGCTGACCTGGATGGGCTGGAAGCGGCGCTCGAGAGCGGCGTCCTTCTCCAGGTGCTTGCGGTACTCGTCCAGCGTGGTGGCACCGATGGTCTGCAGCTCGCCGCGGGCGAGCATCGGCTTGAGGATGCTCGCCGCGTCGATCGCGCCTTCGGCGGCACCGGCCCCGACGAGGGTGTGGATCTCGTCGATGAACAGGATGATGTCGCCGCGGGTGCGGATCTCCTTGAGGACCTTCTTGAGCCGCTCCTCGAAGTCACCGCGGTAGCGGCTGCCCGCCACCAGGGCCCCGAGGTCCAGCGTGTAGAGCTGCTTGTCCTTGAGCGTCTCGGGCACCTCGCCCTTGACGATGGCCTGGGCCAGGCCTTCCACGGCGGCGGTCTTGCCGACGCCGGGCTCGCCGATGAGGACCGGGTTGTTCTTGGTGCGCCGCGACAGCACCTGCATGACCCGCTCGATCTCCTTGGCCCGCCCGATGACCGGGTCGAGCTTCTGGTCGCGGGCGGCCTGGGTCAGGTTGCGGCCGAACTGGTCGAGGACCAGGGAGGTCGAGGGGGTGCCCTCGGCCGGGCCGCCGGCGGCGGCGGGCTCCTTGCCCTGGTAGCCGCTGAGCAGCTGGATGACCTGCTGGCGGACGCGGTTGAGGTCGGCGCCCAGCTTCACGAGGACCTGGGCGGCGACGCCCTCGCCCTCGCGGATCAGGCCGAGCAGGATGTGCTCGGTGCCGATGTAGTTGTGGCCGAGCTGCAGCGCCTCGCGCAGTGACAGCTCGAGGACCTTCTTCGCCCGCGGGGTGAAGGGGATGTGGCCGGACGGGGCCTGCTGGCCCTGCCCGATGATCTCCTCGACCTGCTGGCGGACGCCCTCGAGCGAGATGCCGAGGGACTCCAGGGCCTTGGCAGCGACGCCCTCACCCTCGTGGATCAAGCCCAGGAGGATGTGCTCGGTGCCGATGTAGTTGTGGTTGAGCATCCGGGCCTCTTCTTGGGCCAGGACGACGACACGACGGGCTCGGTCGGTGAACCGTTCGAACATCTGCTGCTTCTCCTCTGACCGGCTGGTCCGGCACTGCTCTCCCCGGAGATGGGGAGGAACACCCGACGTCCGTCGGCGCGCGGGGGCACCGGTCTTTCCACTGTAGTCGCGGACCACGCCGTCCCGTCGCCGCGCGGCGGGTCGGTGGGTGGCTGCCTGGTCCAACGGCCCCGCGCCCACGGCTGTTCCGTGCCCGTTACGCCGTGAGCGGACGCCGCGTGGCGACCCCAGGAACGTCGCCAGGCCCGGCTCCCCACACGGGAACCAGGCCTGGCGACGTGACGTCAGCGGCCTGCCTGCAGGGGCCCGCCGCGAGCGTTCGAGCGGTGGGGGGCAGGCAGGTCCTTCTAGTGAGCGGCCTCGTAGGCCTCGACGACGCCGGCCGGGATGCGGCCGCGGTCGCTGACCGCGTGACCGTTCTTGCGGGCCCAGTCGCGGATGGCGCCGGCCTGCTCGCGGTCCATGCGGCCGCCGGTGGCACGGGAGCGCCCGCCGCCGGAAGCGCGGTTGCCACTGCCGCGGCCGACCTTGCGCGCCGCCGAGACGTAGCGGGCGAACGCCTCACGCATCTCCGTGGCGTTCTTCTCCGCCAGGTCGATCTCGTACGAGGTCCCGTCCAGCGAGAAGCTGACGGTCTCGTCGGCCGGGAGATTCTCGTCGAGGTCGTCGCTCAGGATGACCTGGACCTTGCGCGCCATTCGTTCCTCGCTTTTCGCAGCGACCCCGGGAGGCCGATCGATAATTCACACCCCGCGGGTGCGAATCGATTAAAGCACAAGCCTCTTCCATTAGAGACATTGCACCCCTGCGACATCTGCCCTTTTGTGATGACCGAAGCGGTCGCCGATCAGGTACTAATTGGTCTCACCAGCGGAAACAGGATGGTCTCGCGGATTCCCAGACCGGTGAGGGTCATCATCAAGCGGTCCATGCCCATACCGACGCCGCCCGTGGGCGGCATTCCGTACTCCAGCGCCTCGAGGAAGTCCTCGTCCAGCGCCATGGCCTCGGGGTCGCCGGCCGCGGCCAGCAGCGCCTGCTGGGTGAACCGCTCGCGCTGGACCACCGGGTCGACGAGCTCCGAGTAGCCGGTGCCCCGCTCGATCCCCCCGATGTAGAGGTCCCACTTCTCGGCCACGCCCGGCTCGGAGCGGTGCGCGCGCGTCAGCGGCGAGGTGTCCACGGGGTAGTCCATGACGAACGTGGGGTCCTGCAGCGACGGCTGGACGAGGGCCTCGAAGATCTCCTCGACGACCTTGCCGTGGATCCAGGCGGGGTCGATGCCGATCTCGTGGCGTGCGGCCAGGGCGCGCAGCTGCTCGATCGGCGTCTGCGGGGTCACCGTCTCCCCCACCGCCTCGCTGACCAGGTCGAAGAGCTTCACCTGGCGCCACTCCCCCGAGAGGTCCACCTCGGTGCCGTCGTGGTGCCGGGCGACGTGGTCGCCGAACAGCGCCGCACAGCTCTCCTGCACCAGTTCGCGGGTGATGGTCGCGACGTCCTGGTAATCGGCGTAGGCCGCGTAGAACTCCAGCATCGCGAACTCCGGCGAGTGCGAGCTGTCCGCGCCCTCGTTCCGGAAGTTCCGGTTGATCTCGAAGACCCGGTCCAGCCCGCCGACGATGCACCGCTTGAGGAACAACTCGGGGGCGATGCGCAGGTAGAGGTCGAGATCGAAGGCGTTCATGTGCGTGCGGAACGGCCGCGCCGCGGCACCTCCGTGCACGTTCTGCAGCATCGGCGTCTCGACCTCGATGAAGTCGCGCCCACCGAGCCCGGCCCGCAGCGTCGACATCACGGTGGCCCGCTGGCGCACGGTCCTGCGCGCCTCGTCCCGGACGATGAGGTCGACGTAGCGCCGGCGGACCCGCAGCTCCTCGCTCATCGGCTTGTGCGCGACCGGCAACGGGCGAAGCGACTTGGCGGTGAGCTGCCAGGAGTCCGCGAAGACCGACAGCTCGCCGCGACGCGACGTCCCCACCTCCCCCTCGACGAAGACGTGGTCACCGAGGTCGACGTCGGCCTTCCAGGCCGCCAGCGCGTCCTCGCCGACGCGGTCGCGGGACAGCATCACCTGCAGCTCGGCGTCGCCCTCGCGCAGCGTCGCGAAGGCGAGCTTGCCGGTGTTGCGGGAGAAGATGACCCGGCCGGTCACCCCGACCCGCTGCCCGGTCATCGTGTCGGGCTCCAGCTCCGGGTGGGCGGCCCGGACGGCGGTCAGCGTCGTCGTCCGCGGCACCGAGACGGGGTAGGGGTCGACGCCGGCGTCGCGCAGCCGGTCGAGCTTCGCGCGGCGCACACGCATCTGCTCGGGCAGCTCCTCGCTGCCGTCGTCGCCGTTGCCGGGGCCGTTCGGTCCTTCGCTCACGGGGGGAAAGCGTACGGGCGGCTCAGCGGGCGGCTTGCGCCCGATGCCGGGCGAAGGCCAGCCGCAGCCCGTGCACGGTCAGGTCGGGCTCCCGCGAGCCGATCGACGCGCAGCTGTCGACCACCACGGGGGCGAGCCCACCGGTCGCCACGACGACCGGCGCGGTGCCGAACTGGGCGACCAGCTCCGCGGCGATCCGGGTGACCAGCCCGTCGACGAGACCGGCGAACCCGAGCACCAGCCCCGACTGCAGCGCGGCCACGGTGTTCTTGCCGATCGCCTGCGGCGGACAGGTCAGCTCGACCGAGCGCAGCTGCGCGGCCCGGCTGGCCAGCGCGTCCAGGCTGACCTCGACGCCGGGCGCCAGCGCGCCGCCGAGGAACTGCCCGTCGGGACCGACGGCGTCGACGTTGGTGGAGGTGCCGAAGTCGACGACGACCACCGGCCGGCCGCGCCCGACGGCGTCGCGGCCGAACAGCTCGTGGGCGGCGAGGGCCGTGACGACCCGGTCGGCGCCCACCTCGCGCGGGTTGTCGACGTGCAGCGGGACGCCGGTGCGCACCCCCGGCCCGATCAGCACGACCGGCACCTCGAGGGAGTCCAGCAGCTGGCGCAGGGAGGGCAGCAGCGCCGGCACGGTCGAGCAGGCCGCGACGCCGGTGACCTCGGTGTCGCGGAGCAGGCCCCGCCAGACCATGCGGAGCTCGTCGGCGGTGGCCCGGGCCGCGGTGGTCACCCGCCAGGAGCCCACCCGCCGGTCGCCGTCGAAGGTGGCGAGGACGGTCTGGCTGTTGCCGACGTCGACGGTCAGCAGCACCGGGTCACCGGATCGGGACGCCGAGGTCGCTGCGCTGCTGGTCGGGAGCGCCGGGGACGGGGGCCGAGGGGTCCCCGCCCAGCTCGACGACGCGGTTGGCGCCGTCGACGTGCACGACCCGCGGGATGTAGCTCTTGGCCTCGGTCTCGTCCATCACGCCGTAGCTGATGAGGATGACCATGTCGCCGGGGTGCACCAGGTGCGCGGCCGCGCCGTTGATGCCGATGACCCCGCTGCCCCGCTCACCGGGGATCACGTAGGTCTCCAGCCGGGCCCCGTTGGTGATGTCGACGATGGCGACCTGCTCGCCCGGGATCAGGTCGGCGGCGTCGAGGAGGTCCTCGTCGACCGTCACCGAGCCGACGTAGTGCAGGTCGGCCTGGGTCACCGTGGCGCGGTGGATCTTGGACTTGAGCATCGTGCGCATCATCGGGGGTCTCCCAGCTGGACTGCGGTGTTGTCGAGGAGTCGGGTGCTGCCGGCGCGGACGGCGACGAGCAGGCGGGCGGGACCGGTGGCCGGCACCGGCCCGAGGTCGGTATCGGTGAGTTCGAGGTAGTCCTGGACCAGTTCGGGGTGGCGGTCCAGCACGGCACGCGCGGCGGCGAGGACCGCGCCGAACCCCTGCGCTCCGGCGGCCGCCCCGGCGCGCAGCGCGGCGGAGACGGCGGCCGCAGTGGCCCGCTGCTCCGGCGAGAGGTACCGGTTGCGGCTGGACAGCGCCATGCCGTCGTCCTCGCGGACGGTGGGCACGCCGACGACCTCCACGCCCAGTGCGAGCTCACGGGCCATGCCCCGGACGAGGGTCAGCTGCTGGTAGTCCTTCTCGCCGAAGAAGGCCAGCTCGGGCCGGACGAGCCCGAACAGCTTCGCGACGACGGTGAGCACGCCGGCGAAGTGGCCGGGCCGCACCGCACCCTCGAGAACCGCGCCGAGCGGGCCGGGGTCCACCGTGACCCCCAGCGCCCCGCCCGGGTAGATCTCCTCGACCGGCGGGTGGAAGACGACGTCGGCGCCCTCCTCGGCCAGCGCGGCCAGGTCGGCGTCCCAGGTGCGGGGGTAGCGGTCGAAGTCCTCGCCGGGGCCGAACTGCGTCGGGTTCACGAAGACCGAGACGACGACGCTCCCCGCGCGCTCCCGGGCGGCCCGGACCAGCGTCCGGTGCCCCTCGTGCAGGGCGCCCATCGTGGGGACCAGCGCGACCGGGCCGGGCAGCTCCGCGAGGAGCGCCCGCAGGTCCGCGACCCTCTCGGCGACGGCGGGACGCGTGCCCAGGGCCGTCATGGCCGGTCCGCCGGCTGACTGGGTGAGGAGCTCAGCAGGTCCAGCAGCGGGGCACCCTCGTGCCGCTTGAGCCGGCCGGCGACCAGTGCCCGCTCCGTGGTGCGCCGGGCCATCGCCACGTAGGCGGCGACCGCCTCGGGCGCCCGTTCCGCCAAGGTGTCGAGGTGGGCCCCGACGGTGCCGACGTCGCCGCGGCTGACCGGTCCGGTGAGCCCGCGATCCCCGCGGCGGAGGCCGTTGTCCAGAGCCGCGGTGAGCAGCGGGGCGAGCACGCGGGCGGGCTCGGCGACGCCGGCGGTGCGGAGGAGGTCGGCCGCCTCGGCCACCAGGGTGACCAGGTGGTTGGCACCGGTGACCAGCGCCGCGTGGTACAGCCCGCGGTCGGCCTCGGCGACGAAGAACGGCTCGCCGCCCATCTCCAGCACCAGGGTCTCGGCGACCGGCCGGTGCTCGGGGCGGCTGGTGACGCCGAACGGGGCGCCGTCGAGCCGGTCGGCGTCCTCGGGGGCACCGGAGAACGTCATGGCCGGGTGGAGGGCGAGGGCGAGCACCCCGGACTCCGCGGCGGGGGCGAGGACGGCCAGGCCGTGCGCGCCGGAGGTGTGGAAGGCCAGCTGGCCGGCACGCCAGGCACCGGTCTCGGCCAGCCCGGAGACCAGGCCGGCGAGCGTGTCGTCGGGAACGGCGAGGACGATCAGGTCAGAGGCGGCGACGACGGCGTCGGCGGGGACCAGCGGGACGCCGGGCAGCAGTCGGGCGGCGCGCTCGGCGGAGGCGGCGGAGAGGCCCGAGGCGGCGACCACGTCGTGACCGGCGGCGGCGAGAGCGGCACCGAGGACGGCGCCGACGCGGCCGGCGCCGATGACCCCGACGCGCAGGCGCGCGGGTGCTTCGGACGCGGGAAAGAGCCCGGCGGCTCGGGTCCTGCGTGCAGTAGGCATCGGTGCACCTCTCGTTCCAGTCCCGTGCGGGTACCGGACGTCGGTCGGCCACCGGGGTCGGTGGCCGCGTTGCTGTCGTGCGGGTCGTGCGTCGGACGGCGCCCACTGCAACCGGATGTGTCACGCGGGCGACGTGCCGCCCGCGAGTGTGGAACCGCTCCGGGCAGCGCGCAACGCCTGGGGGCTGTGCCCTAGCTCACCCGTGTGCCGCTCACCCGCGCGACGCGACGGGCGGTCCCCGACCTACCGTGACCCCCGGCACACCGACGAAGGAGGCACCGTGCGCACGTTCGAGGGACGCACCGCCCTGGTCACCGGCGGCAGCCGGGGCATCGGGCTGGGCATCGCCAGGAGCCTGGTGGACCGCGGGGCGCGGGTGGTCCTGACCGCCCGGAAGCCCGACGCGCTGGCCGAGGCGGTCACCGAGCTGGGCGGCCCCGAGGTAGCCGTCGCCGTCCCGGGGAACGCCGGTGACCCCGCGCACCGCGCCGAGGCGGTCCGCACCGCCGTCGACACCTTCGGCAGCCTCGACGTCCTGGTCGGCAACGTCGGCATCAACCCGGCCTACGGGCCCCTGATGGACCTGCAGCTCGACGCCTTCCGCAAGATCCTGGACACCAATGTCGTGTCCGCGCTGGGGCTGGTGCAGGAGGCGTGGCGGGCCTGGATGTCCGAGCACGGCGGGTCGGTGCTGTTCGTCGCCTCGGTGGCCGGGCTGCGCTCCTCGCAGGAGATCGGCGCCTACGGCGTGAGCAAGGCCGCGCTGATCAACCTGACCACTCAGCTGGCCGTGGAGCTCGCACCCACGGTGCGGGTGAACGCCGTCGCCCCGGCCGTGGTGAAGACGCGGTTCGCCGGCGCGCTGTTCGAGGGCCGGGAGGCCGAGGCGGCGCAGGCGTACCCGATGGCCCGGCTCGGGACACCGGAGGACATCGGCGAGGCGGCGGCCTACCTGCTCGGCGAGGGCGCCGGCTGGGTCACCGGCCAGACGCTGGTCATCGACGGCGGCGGGCTCTCGCGCGGACCCCGCTGAGAAAGGGCCACCGAGCCGTGCGGCCCTCTCGCAGGGTCCCGCCGCGAGCCTGCGAGCGGTGGGGGGCGAGGGGGTCCTTCTACTAGTCGCGGCCCAGCACCCGGGCGAGGACGTCGTCGGAGTCGCCGTCCTCGCGGTAGCGGCGACGCCGCCGGCCGCCCGACGGCGGGGTGACCCCGTTCTCGGCCAGGATCCGCGCCAGGTCGTCGGAGGTGTCGGGCCCGGTTGGCGGAGCCGGCGGTGCCGACGGCGCGGACCAGGCGGGTGCGGCGGCCGGGTGCTCGGTGGTGGGCGCGAACTCCGGAGCGGGCGACCAGGCGGGCGGCTCGTCGGTGCGCCGGCGGCGGAGGGCGTCCTCCGGGGCGGACGGCGCCGGAGGCGGGTCGAGCAGCGACCGGGCGGCCAGCCAGTCCATCGGCGTCTGCGGTCGCTCAGGCGGCGCGGGCGGCATCACCGGGGACGACGTGACGACCGGCGAGGCCACCGTGTGCGGCGGGGCGGGCGGCTGGTCCGCGACCGGGGACCGCGAGGAGCCCAGGTAGGGGTCGGACTCGTGGGCGGCGGCCCGAGGGTGCCGGTCGAACGCCGGGGGGACCTCCCGGACCGGCGGGCGCACGGGCTCGGGCGGCTCGGAGGCGTAGCGGGCGTCGGAGAGGTAGCTCGGCAACGGCTCGTACGCCGTCGGCTCGGACCGCCCCGGAACCAGCGGTCCGAGGGGCACCACCGTCGGCGGGGCCGGGGGCACCGAGGGCCGCGGAGGCGCCGCGGCCTCCGGGGGGACGACCGGGAACGCGGTCGTCGGCGGTGCCGCCTGGTAGGGCGAGGAGGTCCACGACGGGCCACCCCGCACCTGCTCGAACTGCTGGGTCCTCGGTGGCTCGTCCAGCCGGATCGCCGGCCATCCCCCGGTCAGCTCCCGCGGCGGCGACTCGTCGCTCCACCCCGCGCCGTCCAGAGTGCGCGACGGCCCGTCGATGCGGGACGCCTCCCCCGGCAACCGGCCGGCCTGGGTGCGCATGACGATCCGCTCGACCAGCATCTCGCTGGACAGCTGCTCGGAGAGCTCCAGGCGCAGCCGGCCCATGTCCTCGCGCAACGCGCCGATCTGCCCGAGGTCGCCCCGCAGCGCGGTCAGCTCGGCGACGTCATCGCGCAGGGCGGCCACCCGGGCGATCTCGTCGCGCAGGCCCGACAGCGAGGCGATCTCACCGCGCAGTGCGGACACCCGGGCGACGTCGTCGCGCAGGGCCGCCACCCGGGCGATCTCGTCGCGCAGGCCCGACAGCGAGGCGATCTCCCCCCGCAGCGCGTCGAGCTCCTCGCGCATGAAGTCCTCGGCCTCGCGGCGCAGCTCGTTCTCCAGCTCCAGCTCGTACTCGCGGCGGGCGACGACCTCGCGGTCGAGCTCCGCCTCGTAGGCCCGGCGCAGGTCCGCCTCGCGGGCGGCGGCGCGGACCCGGTCGGTGCCGCGGCGACCGGCCGCGAACGTGGCGAGGACGAACGCCCAGGCCACGGCCACGACCGCCAGTCGCAGCAGCTGCGGGTTGCTGGTCAGGAACACGACCAGCGTGGCGGCGGCGGCGAGCGCGAAGCCGCCGATCTGCACGAGGACGCGGCTGTCGGGGAGGACGGGGCCACGGGCGACGTCGTCGTCCTCGCGGCGGGGCATGGGTCCAGCGTAGCGACGAGTGGCGTTCACGGGGAGCATCCGCGCCCGTGCCCACGGTTGCCGCCGTCGGATGAGCGCCGTCCCGGGTGGGACAGTGACCCGGTGAGCCTGACCCTGCTGGACTGGCGGCGCCGAGTCGCCGCGCTGCACGCCGCCGTCCGGAACTCCGCCGACCCCGAGCAGGGCTGGCAGCGGTGGCGGGACGGCCGCGACGAGCTGTTCGCCGGCCATCCGCAGTCGCCCCTGGACGCCGACGCCCGCGCCGGCTTCACCGGGCTGCCGGTGGCCCCCTACGACCCGGCATTCCGGTTCGAGCCGGCCCTGGGAGCCGCGGAGCCGCTGCGGCGGGAGGTGCCCACGGCGGCCGACGGCGTCGTGCCGCTCGAGCGGATCGGCGCCGTCGAGCTCCCCGGCGTGGGACGGCTGGACGTCTGGTGGGTGGCGCTCTACGGCGGCGGCGTCTTCCTGCCGCTGCGGGACGGCACCGCGGGCGACACCACCTACGGCGGCGGCCGCTACCTGCTGGACACCGTCAAGGGCGCCGACCTCGGTGGGGCCGACGGCCGGCTGGTGGTCGACCTGAACTTCGCCTACCACCCGTCCTGCGCCTACGACCCGCGGTGGTCCTGCCCCCTGGCCCCGGAGGGCAACCGGGTGCAGACGCCGGTCACCGCCGGGGAGCAGCTGCCCCCCGGCGGCTGGTACGCGTGACCCGCTGGAACGGCCGCCCTTCAGGGGCCCGCGCCGAGTGTGCGAGGCGTGGGGGGAAGGGCGGTCCTTCTACTGGGCGACCGAACCGTCGGTGGTGAACACCAGACCGATGGACACCTCGCCCTGCTGGATCGCCGCCTTGGTCAGCGGGCCACCGGCGTCGAACTCCTGGAAGCCCGCGAAGTCGAGGCCGTAGGTGTCCTCCAGGCCGGGCTGGCAGAACGGCCGGGTCGGGCACTCACCCGGACCGCCGAGCACGAGCGATCCGTCACCGCAGGCGTCGGCCAGCTCCGACAGCGTGGTGACCCCCAGGTCGTCGGCGAACTCCCGGGTGACGGCGAATGCGTTCTGGTTGGCGGCGTCGGAGGGCTCGCCGAAGACCAGCCCGGCCTCCTCGGCCAGCGGCGTGAGCGCTGCGACCGTCTCGTCGACGTCGCTGGACGCCACCTGGGTCGCCTCGTCGCCCTCGAGGAACTCGGTGACCGTCGCGAGGTACTCCGGGTGCACCTGGATCTCACCGCGCTGCAGGGCGGGCAGGTAGAGCTCGCGGTTGCCGGTGGGCTGCACCGTCGCGGAGAACCCGGCCGCCTCCAGCACGTCGGCGTAGATGTTGGCCAGGATCGTCGGCTCGGAGAAGTTGCCGCCGCCGACGACGATCTCCCCGCTGCCCTGCTCCAGGCCGCCGGTGTCGACGTTCTCCTCGACCCAGGCGGCGGCGGCGTCCTCGGGGCTCTGCCGCTCCACGTCGACGGCGACGTTCAGGTTGCCCAGCGCTTCGAGGGTCAGCGCCTCCGACACCGCGTCCAGCGCCGGCACGAGCGCGGGGTTGGCCTCGGCGGCCGCGGCGTTGACCGCCGGGATGAGGTTGTCGGCGTTCTGCAGCCCCTGGTCGTCCTCGAGGACGACCAGCTGGTCGCCGGGGACGGGCGCGCAGGCGTTCCCGGAGGCCTGCGTGGTGTCCGCTCCCCCGCCGGTGCCGGAGGAGCCCGACTCGCCGCACGCGGCCGTCGTCAGGGCGACCAGTGCGAGAGGAACGATGTACCGGATACGCGTGCGCATGGCCCCGCCTTCTGTGTCCCGTGGTCGCTGCTCGACCACGCGTGTCTGGCGGGTGGACCCCGCCCGACCATGGAACGCCGCAGGTCGGTCGTGCGCAATCGGTCGGGTGGGCTGTTAGCGATCCGTGACCTCACCTCAGAGCGGGACGCCGCTCGACGTGGGTTCCGGCACCGGATCGGCGCGCCGGGCGCGCAGGAACGGCAGCCGCTTCTCGCCCGGCACGACCGCCCAGGTGACGGCCACCAGGAGCAGCTCGGTCAGCACGGCCAGCACGGCGACCAGGACGGCGCCGGCGATCACGGTCCCGTCGTTCTGCTGGGCGAAGCCCAGGGTGATGATCCGCCCCAGCCCGCCGCCGGCGACCAGGGCCGCCAGCGTCGCCGTCGCCACCACCTGCACGGCCGCGGTGCGGACGCCGGTCATGACCAGCGGCGCGGCCAGCGGCAGCTCGGCGCGCAGCAGGACCTGGCGGCCCTGCATGCCCATCGCCCGGGACGCCTCGACGACGTCGCGGTCGACCGACCGGAAGCCGACGTAGGTGTTGGTGAGGATCGGCGGGACGGCGAACACCGCGAGGGCGATCGTGGTCGCGGTCGGGCCGAAGCCGATCGGGCTGACCGCGAAGAGGGTGAGCAGCGCGAGGGTGGGCACGGCCCGCGAGACGTTGGACAGGGCCACGGTGAACCCGCCGCCCCGACCGGTGTGGCCGAGCACCGCTCCGACCGGCAGGGCGACGAGCATGGCCACGAGCACCGCGACCGCGGAGATCCGCAGGTGCTCGACGAGCAGGTCGGCGATCCCGCCGGGACGTGTCCAGTTGAACGGATCGTTGAGGTAGCGGTAGGCCTCCTCGAACCGGTTCACGTCGCGGCCCGTCTCGTCCACGGCGTGAGCAGCCGCTCCGCGCCGGCCAGGAGGAGGTCGGCGAGCAGCGCGAGCAGCACGCACCCCAGCGCCCCGGTGACGATCGGCGCCCGGTAGAAGTTCGCGTTGAACCCTCCGGTGATGAGCTGGCCGAGACCGCCGTGCCCGACGATCACCCCCACCGTGACCAGCGCGACGGTGGAGACGGTGGCGATCCGCAGGCCGGCCATGAAGGCCGGCACCGCCAGCGGCAGCTCGACCTGCCAGAACAGCCGCCCGGATCCGTACCCCATCCCGCGGGCGGCCTCGCGCACGTCCGCGGGGACGGCCTGGAGACCGGCCAGGAAGTTGCGCACCAGGACGACCAGCGAATAGAGCACCAGGCCGATCAGGACCGTCGTGGTCGTGAGACCGGTGATCGGTGCGACGAAGGCGAACATCGCCAGCGACGGGATCGTGTAGACGAGGGTGGACAGGCCGAGAACCGGTCCCGCGAGCCAGCGGCTGCGTCGGGCCAGCACCGCCAGGGGCAGTGCCAGCAGCGAACCGAGGACGACGGCGCCGACCGTGAGCCTGACGTGCTCACCGAGGTGGCCCATGATGGTGTCCCAGTTGGACGTCACGTAGGACGGGTCGAACCAGGGGTTCGGCGCCGCATCGACCGCGAGCAGCTCCACGCTCGCCGCCCTCAGCACGGGGCGGGTACCAGGAAGGCCACCTCGTGGACGCTACTGCTCCCCCCGGCCCGTCCGCAGCCCGCGCCGAGGAGATCCGGCTCGAGGGGGTCGGCAAGGTCTTCGCCGACGGGACCGTGGGCGTCGCGGAGCTCGACCTGACCTTCACCGCGGGCGAGCTGACCGTGCTGGTGGGCCCGTCGGGTTGCGGCAAGACGACCACGATGAAGATGATCAACCGGATCATCGAGCCGACGACCGGCCGGATCCTGCTCGGCGGCGAGGACGTCACCGGAGTGGACCCCGTGCTGCTGCGCCGCCGGATCGGCTACGTGATCCAGAACGTCGGGCTCTTCCCCCACCAGACGATCCGGGCCAACATCGGCACGGTGCCGCGGCTGCTCGGTTGGGACCGGGCGCGTACCCGGGAGCGGGTGCAGGAGCTGCTCGGGCTCGTGGGCCTGGACCCCGCCGTCCACGCCGACCGCTACCCCCACCAGCTCTCCGGTGGGCAGCGGCAGCGCGCCGGCGTCGCGCGGGCTCTGGCCGCGGACCCGCCGGTGCTGCTGATGGACGAGCCGTTCTCCGCCGTCGACCCGGTGGTCCGCGAGCGGCTGCAGACCGAGTTCCTGCGGCTGCAGGAGACCGTGCGCAAGACCATCGTGTTCGTCACCCACGACATCGAGGAGGCCGTGCGCATCGGCGACCGCATCGCGGTGATGAGCAGCGGCGGACGGGTGGAGCAGTACGCGCCGCCCGCGGAACTGCTGGGCCGGCCGGCCAACGAGCTCGTGGCCGACTTCGTCGGAGCCGACCGGGGGCTCAAGCGGCTGGCCGTCACGGGGATCGACGTCGCCGACCTCGAGCACCCCCCGGTGGTCCGCGTCGACGACCCGCTGACCGAGGCGCGCGCCGCCCTGGTCCGCACCGGCGCCCGCTGGGCCGTCGTCCTCGACGACCGGGAGCACCTGCACGGCTGGCTGTCGGTGGAGCGCGCCTCCGGCAGCGGCACGGTGCGCGACGTCTGCCGTCGGATGGAGGCCTGGGTGCCGGCCGGGGCGACGCTCAAGACCGCGTTCGCGCAGATGCTGCAGCTGGAGGCCGGCTGGGTCGCCGTCCTGGACGGCGACCACTTCCTCGGGGTGCTGACCCCCGAGTCGCTGCACGCCGCCCTCCGCCGCTCGGTCGAGGGCACGGTGCCCGAGACGGCCGGCGCGGCGCGCTGCTAGGAGCGGTCCTCCAGCAGCGGCCCGGTGACGCGGTAACGGGCGCCGACGAAGGCACCGTTGACGCCCGCCTCCACCAGCTGGAGGTCCAGCCTGCGCGGCAGCAGGGGCCGCCCCGCGCCGAGGGTCACCGGCGCGATGGAGACGACGACCTCGTCCAGGAGCCCGGCCTCGGCGAACTGCCCGGCGAGGTCTCCCCCGCCCACCAGCCACAGACGCCTGCCGCCCGCCGCGGCGGTCATCGCCGCGTGCACCGGGCGCACGTCCCCGGAGGCGAACCGGATGTCCGCGCCGTCGACCAGGGCTGGGTTCCGGCTGGTCATCACCCACGCCGGCAGGGAGTAGGGCCAGTTCCCGCCTTCGTGGGCGAGCACCCACTCGTAGGTGGTCGAGCCCATGACGACCGCCCCGACGCCGGCCATGAAGGCGTCGAACCCGAACGGGCCGTCCTCGTCGTGCGGCTGGCGGAGCAACCAGTCGAGCGAGTCCTCGGGGTCGGCGAGGAAGCCGTCGAGCGTCGTGGCGGTGTAGTAGGTCAGCACGGTGGTCCTCCCGGTAGGGCGACGGATCTGCGGAGCCAGTCGATGGGGTCGCCGGTGTCGACCTCCCGGCCCGCGGCGCGGAGCATCTGCCGGACGAGCTGCCGGCGGTGCGCTGAGTACGTGAGGACGTGCGCGACGACGCTGCTGAGCACGAAGCTCTCCGGCGGATCGCACAGCGCGTCGATCAGCCGGTCGTCCCAGCCGCCCCGCCTGTCGACGTCACGGACGACCGCCAGCCAGCGCGGTGCGGCGGCGTCGTGCCGCTCCAGCAGCCGGCCGGGGGCGGGATCGTCGTCGCGCCCGGGCAGGTCCCGGCCCTCGATCGAGGCGAGCCAGACCTCCACGGTGAACACCAGGTGGTCGAGCACCGCCTGGACCGTCTCCTCGGGTCCGTCCCAGGGCTGCACCACCAGGCCGGGCAGCCGGGTCGCGCGGAACTCCTCGTCGGTCAGGCCCGTCGCCTGCTCGATCACGTGCCGAGCGTCGTCCAGGCCGTGCGCCACCAGTTGCTCGGTGAGCGGGTTCATGGCGTGCTCCGTGCTCTGCACCCACAGCGACGTGGGCGGGTGGAAGTGGATGCCGTTGGGTGCCGGCAGCCAGTGGCCGGTCGTCGCGTCGACCGTGCTGGGAGCCCGGCCGAAGGCGCGGGCGAAGGCCCGGCTGAACCCCTCGACGGACTCGTAGCCCGCCGCCCAGGCGACGTCGGTGACGCTGCGGCCCTGCCGCAGCTCCCAGGCGGCGCGCTCCAGCATCACCCGCCGTCGCATGGCCACGGGCGGCTCCCCGGCGTCCCGGGTGAGCACCCGGGTGAAGTGGAACGGCGAGGTGTACGCGTCGCCGGCCATGTCGGAGAGCGTCCGGTTGTCCTCGTCGAGCACCGCGTCGAGGAGCTCGCGCAGGCGGTCCCGTCCGGTCATGCCGTCAGTCTGGTGCGCCGCCGCCCCGAGGTGCCCGACCGATCTTGCGCAGCTCAGCGGACGGGTCGCTCCTCGCCCGCCGGCGGGCTCGGCGGAACGCGGCACACCGTCTCCAGCCACAGCGCGGCCGCCGTCAGCGCGGCCGAGCAGGCCAGCCCGATCACCCCGACGACCGTGTCGTTGCCGGCGGCGGCCAGCCGGCCGACTGCGGGCGCCACGTGCAGCAGCACGCCGCCCCAGATCCCGGCGAGCACCGCGCCGAGGTAGGCGCTGGCCTGCGCCAGCACGGCCAGCCGGGCCACGAGCATCGGCTCCACCGGGCGCAGCACGGCCGCCCGGCCCTCGACCGCCGTGGGCCCGCGACCGGCGCGGGCCTCCCGCTCAGCGGTCAGCCGCGACCGCAGGGTGCGGGCACCCAGGGCCTCGGCGATGGCCAGCACGCCCAGCGGCGCAGGCTGCCACCAGCGCAGCGGGGGCAGGTCCCCGTACCAGGTGCGCACGAGCAGCCAGGCCGCGACGGCCAGGCCGGCGGCGAGGGCGACCAGGTCGCGACGACGGACGGGGGTCACGGGCGGCTCAGTGCAGGTGGTCCCAGCGCTCGACCGCGGCGACCTCGGCCGGGTCGAGGGCGGCGACCAGCTCGGCGACCCGGCCGCGGCCCGGGAGCACGGCGGTGGGCTCGACGACGTCCCACGGGACGAGCACGAACGCGCGCTCGTGCGCCCGGGGGTGGGGCAGCGTCAGCTCCGGGTCGTCGGAGACCACCGGCTCCCCGTCGTCCCCGGTCACGGCGACCACGTCGACGTCGAGGGTGCGCGCGCCCCAGCGGACCTCGCGGGTGCGGCCGGCCGCCCGCTCCAGCTCCTGGGCCCGTGCCAGCCAGCCGCGTGCGTCCACGTCGCCACGCACGACGGCGATCGCGTTCAGGTACGGCGGCTGCTCCACCGGTCCCCACGGCGGCGTCTCGTACAGCGTCGACCGGGCGACCAGCACGCCGTCGTCCTTGAGGGCGGTGAGCGCCGCTCGCAGCGCGGCGGCCCGGTCACCGAGGTTGGCGCCCAGCGACAGGACGGCGCGGGTCATGCGCGCGCTCGGCGGATGCTGACGGCCACGTCCTCGAAGGGGACGCCCAGCTCGGCCTCGGGCTTGTGCACGGTGATCTCCACGGCGTCGACCAGCTCGTCGGCGAGGCAGAGGTCGGCCAGCCGCTGGGCCAGGGTCTCCAGCAGGTTCACCGGCTCCCCGGCCAGCACGTGCTGCAGCTTCTGCGCCAGCTCGGCGTAGTTCACCGTCCGCGCCAGGTCGTCGCCGGCGGCGGCCGCGGACGTGTCGAGCTCGAGCACGGCGTCGACGAGGAACAGCTGCCCGCGTTCGCGCTCGAACGCGTAGACGCCGTGGTGGGCGTGCGCACGGATGCCGCGGACGCTGTCTCTTCTACCCATCTGACGCTGCCGACGAAGAGGATAGTTGAGAACTCGGTGGTGGAAGATTCATAAAAAAAAAAAAATACATCAGACAA
>NZ_POQU01000028.1 GCF_002938425.1 Blastococcus atacamensis
GACGCCGGCCGTGCCCGGCAGCTGGGCGCGCAGCAGCGGGCCCAGCGGAGCCGAGGGGGTGGCGAGCAGGGCGTGCGCGAGGCGGTCGAAGGCGGCGGTGTCGGCCTCCGGCAGCGTGGCGCGCGCGTCGGCGGCCGGGCCGGAGTCGATCGGGGACGGGCGTGACATGGGGATACCTCCGCGGGGGAGCGGTGCGGGGCGTCCGCGGGCACGAGGGCCGGCGGGACGCGAGGGAGAGCGCGCCCGGGAGGACCGGGCGCGGACGGCGGGCGGAGGAGATCCGGCCCGCGGCACGTCAGCTCAGGAGGTGCGCATCCGCACGGAGTTCCGCATGGGGTCGACCGTAGGGGAGGTGGGCAGGGGCGTCGAGGGGATATCGGGCCGGGTCAGCGCGAGCCGTCCCGGTCGGCCTTGCGCGCCTGGTGGGCCTCCCAGCGGGCGCGGTCCCGGGCGCGGGCACCGGCGTTGCGCTCCCACTTCTCCTTGCGCCTGAGGGCCCGGGCCTGCTCGCGCTCCTCGTAGCTGTCGTGGCGGTCCCAGTCGCGCGCCATGACGACCATCGCCACCGCCACGAGCACGACGATCGCCACGAACGCGGCGAGGACCCAGTCCAGCACCGCGAAGGACCCGACGGCGACGGCGATGCCGACTCCGACGACCGCCATGAGGAAGGGGGAGACGCGGCGGGTCGACGGGCTGCCCTCGGTCACCGGCCCAGTATCCGCCGCGGGCCGCTCCGAGCCGGTGGTGGGCCGCCGTAACACTGGTCTCACCTGGGCTGTTCCCCGTCCGGATCGGAACCCTGCCGCGCTTGCGCCGGGCCTCCCCGGGGGCCTACGGTCGGCTCGACGGTTCAACAGCAGCCGTGTTCTGCCAGTGCTGTTCGTCGTGTCGTTCGCGCCTCGCAGGCTCACTGGTCCGGTACACGCCCGAGAGGGGCACATCCGTGACCGCAACCTCGCTCGACCCCGCCACCACCTCGTCCGCCGGTGCGCCCAGCGTCCTCGACCTGGGCCTGGTCACCCTGGTGGTCTCCGGCCCCGCGGCCCGTCCGCGACTCCTCGCCACCGGGGAGATCGACTGCACCACCGCCCCGCAGGTCCACGCCCGCATCGAGCAGCTGCTCGACGGCGGCGCCCGTGACCTCACCCTCGACCTGACCGCCGTCACGTTCCTGGACTCCGCCGGGCTCTGCGCCCTCGCGACGCTGCACCGCCGCACCACCGCCGAGTCCGTCCGGCTGCGCGTCCTCGCCGCCACCCGCGCCGTGATCCGCCCGATGGAGATCACCGGTCTGTGGACCCTGCTGGGCGGCCAACGGGTGGAGCCGCTCGCCTCCTGAGGCCACGTCGGCCCCGCGCGGGGGACCACTGCGCGCGGGGTTCCCGGCCGCGGGGCACACTCGCACCCGCAGTCCGGCCCGTCCGGGGCCGAAGGCGGACCTAGAAGGAGGACTCCCGTGCGGGATGCGGTCATCTGCGAGCCACTGCGGACGCCGGTCGGCGGATTCGGGGGATCGCTGCGCGACGTTCCCGCGCAGGAGCTCGCCGCCACGGTGATCCGGGCGCTCATGGAGCGCACCGGGCTGCCGCCCGAGTCGGTCGACGACGTGCTGCTCGGCCACTGCTATCCCACGATGGACGCCCCGGCCATCGGCCGCGTGGCTGCCCTGGACGCGGGCCTGCCCGTGACGGCGTCGGGCCTGCAGATCGACCGCCGGTGCGGTTCGGGGCTGCAGGCCGTCGTCTACGCGGCGATGCAGGTGCAGTCGGGCACCTCCGACGTCGTCCTGGCCGGCGGTGCCGAGTCGATGAGCAACGCGCCCTTCTACTCGACCGCCATGCGCTGGGGCGTCAAGGCCGGCCCCGGCGTGCTGCTGCAGGACGGCCTGGCCCGCGGCCGGGTCACCGCCGGTGGTCAGAACCACCCGGTGCCCGGCGGCATGCTGGAGACGGCGGAGAACCTGCGCCGGGAGTACAAGGTCTCGCGGGAGGCGCAGGACGAGTACGCCGTCCGCAGCCACCAGCGCGCGGCGGCGGCCACCGAGGCCGGCCGGTTCGCCGACGAGATCGTCCCGGTGACGGTCAAGCAGCGGAAGAGCGAGGTCGTGGTCGACCGCGACGAGCACATCCGCCCCGACTCGAACGTCGAGACGCTGGCCAAGCTGCGCCCGATCATGGGCAGGGACGACGACGGGGCCACGGTCACCGCCGGCAACGCCTCGGGCCAGAACGACGGCGCCGCGGTGGCGATCGTCACCACCCCGGAGAAGGCCGCCGAGCTGGGCCTGCGCCCGCTGGCCCGCCTCGTCTCCTGGGGCGTGGGCGGCGTGCCGCCGAAGACCATGGGCATCGGCCCGGTCCCGGCCACGGCCAAGGCGCTCGAGCTCGCCGGCATCACGCTCGCCGACGTCGACCTCATCGAGCTCAACGAGGCCTTCGCCAGCCAGGTCCTCGCCGTCGCCCAGGAGTGGGGCTTCACCGACTCCGACTGGGAGCGCACCAACGTCAACGGCTCCGGCATCTCGCTCGGCCACCCGGTCGGCGCCACCGGTGGCCGCATCCTCGCCACCCTGCTGCGCGAGATGGACCGCCGCGAGGTCCGCTACGGTCTCGAGACCATGTGCATCGGCGGCGGTCAGGGCCTGGCCGCGGTCTTCGAGCGGGTGGCCTCGTGAGCGCCCGGGTCGCGATCGTGACCGGTGCCGCCCGCGGCATCGGCGCCGCCACCGCGCTGCGGCTGGCCGCCGACGGCTTCGCCGTCGCGGTCATCGACCTCAGGGAGGACGACGCCCGCGGCACCGTCGCGGCGATCGAGGCGGCCGGTGGCCGGGGCCTGGCGGTCGGTGCCGACGTCGGCGACGCCGAGCAGGTGCAGGCCGCGGTCGACCGGATCGCCGCCGAGCTCGGCCCGCCGGTGGTGCTGGTGAACAACGCCGGCGTCACCCGCGACAACATGCTGTTCAAGATGAGCGACGCCGACTGGGACGTCGTCATGCACGTGCACCTGCGCGGCTCGTTCCTCATGACCCGCGCGGCGCAGAAGCACATGATCGACCAGAAGTTCGGCCGGATCGTGAACCTGTCGTCGACCTCGGCGCTGGGCAACCGCGGGCAGGCCAACTACGCGACGGCGAAGGCGGGTCTGCAGGGCTTCACCAAGACCCTCGCCATCGAGCTGGGCAAGTTCGGCGTCACGGCCAACTCCATCGCCCCGGGCTTCATCCAGACGGAGATGACCAAGGCCACCGCCGAGCGCATCGGTGAGGACTGGGAGGCCTACGTGGCCAAGCGTGCGGCGGCGATCCCGGTCGCCCGCGCCGGTGTGCCCGAGGACATCGCGCACACCGTCTCGTTCCTGGTGAGCGAGGGCGCCGGGTTCATCTCCGGGCAGGTCATCTACGTGGCGGGTGGTCCGCGGAACTAGAAGGACCCCCGTGCCCCCCGCCTCGCACGCTCGGCGCGGGTCCCTGCACGGGGGCCGTTCCAGCACGTCACTGGCTGGGGTCGCGGTCGGGGTACCGCGCGCGGGCGAGGGCGTAGGCCCCGAACGCGGCGAACCCGACCGCGACCCCGGCCAGCAGCCACGGTCCGGCGGACAGCCCGGCGATCGCCGTCATGGCGCCGTCCAGACCGGTGGCGCTGGTGACGTCGGCCGAGGTGGCGGCCCGCCAGAGCAGGACGCCGACCAGCCCGAACGCGATGCCCTTGGCGACGTACCCGACCCGGCCGATGCCTTCGATCAGCGGCTCCCACCGGTCGGGGGCGGCGGGCAGGTCGATGTCCTTCATGAAGCCGCCGGTGATGCCCCGGCCCAGCGTGTAGAGCCCGACGGCGACGATCCCGGCGGCGACCAGGCACACGGCCACCACGCCACCGGGGATCTCCAGCACCTCGTCGGTGAGCTCGGGCAGCCGCTCGTCGGCCTCGTACTCCAGGCCGAGCGCGAACAGCAGCGCGGTGATGCCGAGCAAGCCGTACACACCGCCCTTGGCCAGGCACTTCGCGCAGACGATGGCGGTGCGCCGGCGCCGCGCCGGCTCGAGCAGGCCCCGCCACCAGAGCAGGATCTCGGCGGCCTGCCAGAGCCCCAGGCAGATCAGCCCCAGGCCGATGGCCCAGAGCAGCATGCGGCCGCCGGGGCCGTGGCCGACCGTCTGCAGCGCGCCGGTCTGGTCGGCGTCGGCCCCGCGCAGTCCCAGGGCCATCCGGGCGGCCAGGAACGCGATGAGCAGGTGCATGACGCCGTAGGCGATCAGGCCGACGCGGGCCAGGTGGGTGAGCACCGGGTGATCGGTGACCTCACGGGCCCGCTGGACGGCGGAGTGCAGCCGGTCGAGGACTCCGCCTTTCCCCACCACTCGCGAGCTCGTGTCGGGACCCTGGAGCGGGGCCATCAGGTGCGCTCGGGGTAGCGGGCGCGGACGAGGCAGAAGGCTCCGAACGCGGCGATCCCCAGCGCGACGAGCGTGAGCAGGATCGGCCCGGCGGGGGCGAGGAGCACCGTGTGCAGGGCGCCGTCCAGCCCGGAGGCCTTGGCCGGGTCGAAGGTGACCGCCGCCCATCCGAGCAGTCCGCCCACGAGCGCCAGTGCCACGCCCTTGCCGGGGAAGCCGACCTGTCCCAGCGTGGTGACCAGCCGGGTCGCCGTCGGCGGGCAGTCGCTGAGGTCGATCTCCTCGAGGAAGTGCTTCGTGACGCCCTTGTAGACGTGGTAGGCGCCGACGCCGAGGAGGACCAGCCCTGCCGCCGCGACGAGCCAGCGTCCCGCCGGCCAGCCGAACACGCCGGCGGCGGTCTGCTGCTGGGTGGACGAGCTGTTCTGCCCGCCGCCGGTGGCGAACCGGATCGCGAGCACCGCCAACGCCAGGTGGACGGTGGCCTTGACGACGGCCTTGCCGCTCTTCCGCAGCGCCTTCGTGCGCGCCGTGCCCGAGGCCGACCAGCCGTGCCGCCAGCGCAGGATCTCCGCGGCCTGCCAGAAGGCCAGCGCGATCAGGCCCACGGCCAGCACCCACAGCAACGGCGTACCCAGGGGCTGCTGCGCGAGGGTGGCCAGTGCCCCGGACTGGTCGGCGGGCCGGCTGTCGCCACCCCACGCCAGCTGGACTGCCAGCCACCCGACCAGCAGGTGCACCAGGCCGTAGGCGATCAGCCCGATGCGGGCGAGGTGCTCGAGGGCGTCGCTGCTGCCGGCCCGGCCCACGGCCGTTCCCGCGCTGCCCTGCACGCTCATGGTCTCTCCTGGTCTGGTGTCCGGCGCCGACGGTCAGCGTGGCACGGAGCACGGTGCGGTGCCTGCCCGGTCACCGGCGCGGGTGAGGGACACTGGGCCCGTGGCGAACGCAACCGGAATCCTGTCGGCGACCACCGCGGGGATGGCGACCCCCGCCGTCGCGCGGCGCACCTGGCCCCGCTGGCTCGCGCTTGGCCTCGCCATGGTGGCGGTCGCAGTCGTGGCGGTCGCCTGGGACGCCGCCGGTGCGCGCCTGCTGCTGGGCGCGCTCGGACTCGTCCTCGCCGTCCGGGGCGGGCAGCTGATCGGTGCGGCACGGGCCGCCGACGACGGGCCCGGAGCACCGGCGCGGTCGCTGGGTGCGGTGGCCGTCGTCGCAGGCCTCGCCGGGCTGGGCGTCGCCGTCGTCTCCGCCTCGCTGTCGGCCACCGTGCTCCTCGTGGGCGTGCCCCTGGCGCTGCTGCTCGGTTCGGCCGCCCTGCTGGTGCGCGGCGGGACCTCGGGGCGCGGCGGGCTGGCCCTGCTGGTGTGGTCGCTGCTGGTCACCGCGCTGCTGGTCGTCACCGGCGTCGCGCAGGACTGGGACCGCGCCGCGGGCCTGGCCACCGTCGTCGCGGCGCTCGGCGTCGCCGTGCTGGCCCTGCCGCTGCTCATCGGAGCGGCCAACCTGCGCACTCTCGGTGCTCAGCCCGACCCGGCTCCGGTGCGCTCCGGGTGCGGCGGCTGCGCGTGCGGAGCCGGCGGTTGCGGGTCCTGACCCGCGAACAGGTGACGTCGTGAGCGGACACGTCTTCGTCGTCGGCGCGGACCTCACCCGGCTGTCGTGCGACGACGTCCTGGTGCCCACCGACCGGTCCCTTCGGGTCGCCCGTAGCTGGCGGCCCTTGCTGCCCCCGGAGCTGATCACCGAGGAGCGGGACGACGGCGACTGCCTCGGCCTGTCCTGGTCGGGGGACGAGCGGGTGCTCGAGGTCCCCGGCGACGGGCCGCGCCGGGCCTGGCTGGTGGACACCGTCGACGACCGCGGCCGCGGGTTGCCGTGGCTGCTGGACGGCGCCCGCCAGGCGCTGGCGGCCGTCGCCCGCCGCGAGGTGCCCGAGCCGGTGCACGGCCGGGCCCGCCGGTTGGTCGGTCTGCCGGCGCTGGGCACCGGCTGGGGAGGTGCGGCGGGGAAGCGTGGCGCGCTCCTGCAGGAGCTCATGCCGGTGCTGTGCGAGGCGGCGCAGGAGCACGGCTTCGACGTCGCCCTGGTGCTGCGCGGACCGAGCGACCTGGCCGCCGCCCAGCGGGTGCGGCGCGGGCGCGACGGTGACTGGGAGCTGCCCGGGCACCTGCGCCGGCTCGCCGAGCAGATGGGGGAGCGGGCCCGGCGCGGGCAGCTGGCGGTGTTCATCGGGGCCGGCGTCAGCGCGGCGGCGGGCCTGCCGACCTGGGAGCAGCTGGTCGACGAGCTGGCCGCGCGGTCCGGTCTGGACGACGCCCTGCGCGAAGGGCTGTCCCGGCTCCCGGCGCAGGATTCCGCGGCGTTGCTGGCCCGGCAGCTGGGCACGGCGGAACTGGAGGCATTCGTCGCGCGGCGGTTCGGGCCCGGCCCCTACGCGCTGGCGCACGCGCTGATCGCCGACCTGCCGGTGCAGGAGTTCGTGACCACCAACTACGACCCGCTGGTCGAGGTCGCCGCCGGCGACATCGGTCGGGAGGTCCGGGTGCTGCCCTACGACGAGGCGGAGCCGGGCGCGCCGTGGCTGCTGAAGCTGCACGGCGACGCCGCGCACCCGGAGAGCGTGGTGCTGACCCGCGAGGAGTACCTGCAGTTCGGCAACACCGGGGCGGCCCTCGCCGGGGTGCTGCACTCGCTGCTGCTCACCCGGCACGTGCTGTTCGTCGGCACCTCCATGCTCGACGACGACCTGATCCGCATCGCCCACCAGGTGCGCATCGCGCTGCAGACGCAGGGGTCGGGCACCGCGCGGCGCACCGGCACGGTCCTGGCGCTGCGGGAGGACCCGGCGCGCGCCCTCCTGTGGGAGCGCGACGTGGAGACGGTCGCGATGGGCGCCGCGGACACCTCGCCCGCCGAGGCGGCCCGTCGGCTGGAGGTGCTCCTGGACCTGATCGGCTGCCTGTCCACGCCGCCGACCGGCTACCTGCTCGACCCGGCGTACCGGGGGATGCTGAGCGAGGAGGAGCAGGCGCTGGCCGAGGCGCTGCGCGGGGTCGCCGAGGTGCTGCCCGAGGGGACGGTGACCAGTGCCGCGCGCGAGGTCGCCGGACTGCTCCGTCGTCTCGGGCACGGCGGCACCGCGGCCGACGGCGACGACGCGCCCGTCGACGGTGCCACCCGCCGGCGTGACGACCGCCCGCAGGAGCAGCGGCCCGGCTGAGCGGGATTACCCGTCTCGACCGCTGGGCACGGCAGCGTGCATGCCACGTCTGGAGAACGGCCTGAAACTGCTGGCCAAGGGCTATGCCTGGCTGCCCGACGAGCGCCGCCGGACCGGGAATCGGGCCGTCGGCGTCCGGCTGGGCGGTCTGCCGGCGGTGGGCATCGAGGGTCCCGACGCCGCGCGGTTCCTCTACGACGAGGACCACGTGCGCCGCTCGCACGCCATTCCGGAGCCGGTGCAGGGAACGCTGTTCGGCAAGGGTGCGGTGCACACCCTCGACGGCGAGATGCACCGGGTGCGCAAGGCCATGTTCGTGGCGCTGCTCATGCGCGAGGACGGCATCGCCTTGCTCGTCGAACGCACGACCGCCGCCTGGGACGCGGCCGTGCCCACGTGGTCGGACCGCCCGGAGATCGTGCTGTTCGACGAGGCCAGCCGGGTGCTGGCCGGCTCGGTGGCCCGCTGGACCGGGGTGCCGCTGCGCGACGACGAGGTGCCCGGCCTGGCCCGCGACCTGGTGGCGATGGTCGACGGGTTCGCGACCGGCGGGCCTCGGCACTTCCGGGCGCGACGGGCCCGCGGCCGCCGGGAGAAGTGGCTGGCCCAGCTGGTCCAGGACGTGCGCAGCGGGGTGACTCCGGTGGAGGAGGGCTCGGCGGTCGACGTCGTCTCCCGCCATCGGGACGCCGACGGGACGCAGCTCCCCCCGCGGGTGGCGGCCGTGGAGCTGCTCAACATCATCCGGCCGACGACGGCGGTCGCCTGGTTCATGGCCTTCTCGGGGCACGCGCTGATCCGCTGGCCGGCGGAGCGGCCCCGACTGGCGAGCGGGGAACCGGCGTTCGCTGAGGCGTGGGCGCACGAGGTGCGCCGCTTCTACCCGTTCGCCCCGTTCATCGGTGGGCGGGCGCCGCAGAAGCTGGAGTTCGGCGGCGAGACGATCCCGAAGAACGCGATGGTGCTGCTGGACCTGTACGGGCAGAACCACGACCCGCAGCTCTGGGACACCCCCTACGCCTTCCGGCCCCAGCGCTTCCTCGACCGGGAGATCGGCGCGTTCGACCTGGTGCCCCAGGGCGGCGGGGACCCGCGCACCAACCACCGCTGCCCGGGTGAGCAGATCACCGTCGCACTGCTGTCGGCGCTGGCCGTCCGGCTGGCCCGGCTGCCGTACGAGGTGCCGGACCAGGACCTGACGATCGCGCTGCACCGCATCCCGGCGAGGCCGAGGAGCGGCGTCGTCCTGCGGGTGGGTAGCTCCGCCTGACCGGCATGCTGACCACATGACGAGCCGACGGTCGCGCAAGAGGCACGGCGGCCTCCGCGTGCCCGAGCCACGCGAGGGGCCGCCGACCGTCGTCTCCCTGGACTGGGACTACGCGTACCCGTCGGTGCTCGTCGACCGCTCACCCGGCGTGCCCGCCATCGACTTCGTGGACCCGGCCGAGCTGGGCCTCCCGCCGGAGCTGGCAGAGCGTCTGGAGGAGTGGCGGGACCGGCAGGAGGCGCTGTCCGGTGCCTTCCACCGGTACCAGCCGCCGCAGACCGAGGAGGAGCGGCGCCTGGGCCGGCAGCAGGACCGGGAGCTCCTCACCCTGGCCTGCGACGTGCGGCAGGCGCTCGCCCCCGACGTCGAGGTGCTCCTGTGGGGGCGCCCGGTCGAGGAACGGTGCCCCTCCTGGTGGATCTGAGTCAGCGCGGGTCGAGGCCCTTGAGCTCCGGGGGCAGCTCGCCGGCGTGCACGACGCCGAGCCGCTGCGTGGCGCGGGTGAGCGCCACGTAGAGGTCGTTGTGCCCGCGCACGCCCTCGGCGATGATCCCGACCGGATCGGCGACCAGGACCGAGTCGAACTCCAGCCCCTTGCTGCCCTCGGGCGTGAGCACCACGGCGCCGTCGGTCAGGTCGCCGTCCGCCGACGCGCTCGGCACGATCGCCCGCACGACGGCGGTGACCTCCTCCAGGCGGCTGAACGGCACGATGACGGCGAGGGTGCCCGCCTCGGCGTCGAGCTCCGCGGCCGCCTCGGCGACCGCCGACGGGAGGTTCGCCTCGGGCACCTGCCACGACCACGGCAGCTCGCCGGTGGAGCGCACCGATTCCGCGGCCGAGGTGACCGCACCGCCGGCGGCGAGCACGTCGGCGGCCACGGCCATGATCTCGGCGGGCGTCCGGTAGTTGACGGTCAGCTCCTCGAGGCGCCACGAGCTGCCCAGATGCGGCTCCAGCACCTCCTTCCAGCTGGAGGCACCGGCCAGGGTGGAGGTCTGGGCGACGTCGCCGACCAGCGTCATCGACCGGGTGGGGATGCGGCGCAGCAGCACCCGCCAGGCCATCGACGACAGCTCCTGGGCCTCGTCGACGATGACGTGCCCGTAGGTCCAGGTGCGGTCAGCAGCGGCGCGCTGGGCGGTGGAGCGGCTGTCGCGCTCCTCGTGCCGTCCGGCGAGTCCCTCGGCGTCGAGCAGGTCGCCGGCGGAGAGCTCCTCGGACTCGTCCTCGGTCTCCCAGTCGGTGGAGCGGGAGCCGTGCAGCAGGTCGAGGGTCTCCTGGGCGTGCCGGAGCCGGCGCTCCCGCTCGCGGCGCTCGCGGGTGCGCTCGGCGGAGTCGTCGACGCCGAGCAGTTCGTCGGCCTCCTCCAGCAGCGGGACGTCGGCGGGGGTCCAGGGCGCCGACGGCGGGCGGAGCAGCAGCTCGCGCTCGGCGTCGTTCCACCCACGGGTGGCCGACTCCAGCCTGCGCGGGTTGGAGAACAGCTCGCCGATCAGCCGCTCGGCGGTCAGCCGCGGCCAGAGCCGGTCGGCCAGCGCGTGTACGGCGGGTTCCTGGGCGACCTCCCGGCGCAGCGCCGCGACGTCGCCCTCGCCGAGCAGGTTGGCACCGCCCAGGACGTTCTCGCCGAGCTTGTCGGCGTACTTGCGCGCCACGATGTCGATGACCGCGCGGACGGCGGCCGGACGGGCCTCGTTGTGCATCCTCGACGCCGCTCGGGCGCGGCTGCGGACCTGGGCGGCGTCGCCCTTGGCGAAGCGCACCGGGGTGCCGTCGATGGTGAGCGTGACCGGCTTGTCGAGCACGGCCTGCCGGTCGCGGACGGCGGTGGTGACGACGCGGACCATCGCCGCCCGCCCCTTGACCTCCGCGACCCTGGGCGCCTCCTGGGCGTGCGCCTCGAGTCCGGGCCGCAGGCCGCCGAGGTCGGTGAGCACGACGCCGGTCTCCCCGAGGGAGGGCAGCACGTCGGCGATGTAGCCGAGGAACGTGGGGGAGGGGCCGACGATGAGCAGCCCGCTGCGGGCCAGCCGCTCGCGGTGGGTGTAGAGCAGGTAGGCGGCGCGGTGCAGGGCGACGGCGGTCTTGCCGGTGCCGGGGCCGCCCTGGACGACGAGCACCCCGCGGTGGTCGGCGCGGATGATCCGGTCCTGCTCGGCCTGGATGGTGCGGACGATGTCGCTCATCCGGCCGGTGCGGGTCGCGTTCAGCGCGGCGAGCAGCACCGACTCGCCGGCCAGGCCGGAGCGCTGGGCGAGGTCGGGATCGGTGAGGTCGAGGGTCTCGTCGGTGACCGCGACGACCGTGCGGCCCCGGGTGCGCAGGTGCCGGCGACGGCGGACGCCCAGGTCGTGGAGCGGGGTGGCGGTGTAGAACGGCTGGGCCGCGGGGGCGCGCCAGTCGACCAGCAGCGGCTCCTCGCGACCGTCCTCGGCGTTGAGCCCGATGCGGCCGATGTAGCGGGGCGTGGTGGCCTCGTGCCGGTCGAGGCGGCCGAAGCACAGCCCGTGGTCGGCGGCGTCGAGGGCGACGATCCGCTGCGAGTGCAGCTCGACGGCGGCCTCGCGCTCGCCGACCGCCTGCGGGTTGTGCGGAACGAGGGCCAGCGCGTCGGCGAGGCGGGTGACCGTCCGGGCGCGCACCTCGTCGAGCCGGCGGTAGAGCTTCCCGACGTAGTCCTGCTCTGCGGCCAGCTCGGGATCGTGCCCGTCCGGGTTCTGCACTGTCGACAACGGCCATCGCTTTCGGTGAGTCCCGGGGGAGCGCGTGCTCCGCGCCTGCGGCGCAACCGCCCATCCTGCGCTGATCTTCCCGGTCCTGTCATGCGCGACGCCGGTGGTCCCGGCCACGTCATCGGTCGCCGGGCGGCGAGGGGCGGCGCGAGCTCATCGGGAAACCGGCCCGGAAGTGCAACTCCGACGTCACCCCGCGGACACATCCGCTCCCTACCGTTCCGGAGAAGGCAAGCGACGAGGGGAGCAGCAGCCATGAGCACCGCCACGAAGGAACGGACCACCTGGGTCTGCGACAACTGCGCGCAGGAGGTGTCCGCGGCACGCAAGCGCTGCGGCGGATGCGGGACGTCGCGCTACTGACGGCGTCTCAGGCGGCCGGCGGGGCGCCGCGCAGCCGGACCACGGCGGCGCGGTAACGGCCACCGCCGTAGAGCCGCCAGGCCAGCCGCGTCGAGCGGGGCAGGCCTCCGAGCAGTCGGGCCCGGTCATCCGCGCAGCAGTCCTCGAGGGCGAGTCCGAGGACGATGAGCCGCTGCCGGGCCGGGAGCCCGCATCGTGCGCCGCGGCTGATCCTGGCCCACTCGGCGTCGGTCAGGTGCGCGTCCAGCAGGGGGAGCAGGATCGCCTCCTCCTCGGTGGTCTGCGCCTCGACGTCGTCGGCCAGCGTCCGGCAGAGCCGGGCGAATCCCTCCCGAGCGGCCGGGCTGCCGGCGACGGCCCACTGCCGCGCGGCCGTGTCCAGGTCGCGCAGCTGGGCGTCGATGCCCGAGGTCGCCGCGGTCCAGGCGGCGACGGCGGCCGCGGCGTCGTCCCGGATGCCGGCGGGGACGGCGCGCAGCAGGGCCGGCCACACCGCTTCCCGCTCGACCGCGTGGTGGTGCAGCAGCACGCGGGCGATCAGCCCGGCGTGGCAGGTGAGCGTGCCGGTGCGCGCGCACTCGCCGTCGGGCGCCCAGGTGGCGACCTCGGCCAGGATCGCCAGCTCGCGGCGCACCAGCTGGTGCAGCACCCGTTCGGAGCGGCCGGCCCGTCCGTGAGGCGGCGCGGCGAGCGCCTCGTCGTCGGCGGGGCGGCGGGGTACGGGGAGGGTGACCGTGCGGAGCGCGGCGGCGGTCATGGGGCACCTCGTTCGGCGTCCGGAGCTCCTCGGGGAGCGTGGATGCGGCGCAGGCTAGGGCCCGGGCGCGCCCGGGCGACAGCCGTCTCAGGACCCGGTCGAGCGGGTTCGCAGAATACGGCGGCGGTCCGCGCCGCCCCGTCGAGCGGGGGTGACCGTGGGTCACGCGGCGGCCGCCTCCGCCTCGTCCCGTCGCCGTTCCGGATAGCGGCGACACAGGCGTCCGGGTCCACTACGGTCGGCCACGTGGGCAGCGTCGTGACGCGCAACCGGGTGTGCACCAGCGGCGTCCCGTCGGGACGCCCGCTGGTCTTCGTGCACGGTTTCGGCTGCGACCAGACCATGTGGCGATTCGTCGCCCCCGCGTTCGAGCGCGACCACAGGGTGGTGCTGTTCGACCACGTCGGCTCCGGCCGGTCGGACCTGTCGGCCTACGACCCCGAGAAGTACGGCTCGCTGGAGGGCTACGCCGACGACATCGTGGAGATCTGCCGCGAGCTGGGGCTGCGCGACGTCGTCCTCGTCGGACACTCGGTCGCCGCGATGATGGGGGTGCTGGCCTTCCGCCGGGCGCCGGACCTGTTCGGCGCCCTGGTGCTGGTCGGGCCCAGCCCCCGGTACGTCGACGACGGCGACTACGTGGGCGGGTTCAGCCGTACCGACATCGCCGGCCTGCTCGACGCCTTGGACAGCAACCACCTGGGCTGGTCGGCGGAGATGGCGCCGGTGATCATGGGCAACGCGGACCGGCCCGATCTCGCGGCGGAGCTGACCAACAGCTTCTGCCGCACGGCGCCCGACATCGCCCGCCAGTTCGCCCGCGTGACGTTCCTGTCCGACAACCGCGCCGACCTGGCCGACGTGTCCGTGCCGACGCTGATCCTCCAGTGCACCGATGACGCCATCGCCCCGGACGCCGTCGGGGAGTACGTGCACCGCCAGATCCCCGGCAGCGAGCTCGTGCGCCTGGCCGCCACCGGGCACGTGCCGCAGCTCTCCGCGCCGGAGGAGACGAGCGCCGCCATCCGGGCCTTCCTCGACCGGTGATCGGGCTTCCATGAGCGACCCGGACGCAGTGGACCCGTCGGTGCAGCTGGACCGCCTGCTGGAGGACGACCCGGCCGACCTCTACGAGAACGCGCCCATGGGGTACCTCTCCACGCTGCCCGACGGGCGGATCGTGAAGGTGAACCGGACCTTCTGCGCGTGGACCGGGCGGTCGCCCGAGGACCTGATCGGCAGCCGCTTCCAGGACCTGCTCAGCGTCGGGGGCAGGGTCTTCCACGAGACGCACCTGATGCCGCTGCTGCGCATGCAGGGGGCGGTGCGGGAGATCGCGATCGACGTCCAGCGGCTGGACGGCTCGCTGCTGCCCTGCCTGCTGAACGCCGTCGAGCTGCGGGGGGCCGACGGTGCGCCGCAGCTGGTGCGGGCGACGCTGTTCGAGGCGACCGCGCGCCGGCGCTACGAGCGGGAGCTGCTGGCGGCCCAGCGACAGGCGGAGGAGTCGGAGGCGCGGTCGCGGACGGTGCAGCGCGTCGTGTTCGACCTGGCCGCGGCGACCACGGAGGAGGACGTCGCCTCGGTGATCGTGCAGCGCAGCCGGGCCGGGATGAAGGCGCGCGGCGCGGCGCTCGTGCTCGTGCAGGGCAAGGCCGACGATCCCGAGCTGCCGGCGCTGCGGCCGGTCCACGCGGAAGGGCTGTCGCGGGAGCTGCTGCGGCGGCTGCGCGAGGCAGCCGGCAGCCGGCTGGCGCTGGAGCTGGCGCAGGGCGTGCGGTCCATCGTGCTCGAGGAGCGGCTGCGCCGGGACCAGCCGGAGCTGGCGGCGGCGATGGCGACGACCGGGCTGACCGAGCTGGTGATCGTGCCGGTGTCGGCGGACAGCAAACGGCTCGGCGTCCTGGTGCTCGCGCTCGGTGACGCGGCGCCGGGGCAGCTGATCAGCCTCGTCGAGCCGGGGGAGCGGCGGGCGATCCCCGCCTCGGAGATCGACCTGCTGTACACGCTGGGACGGCAGGCCGGGCAGGCGCTGGAGCGGGTGCGGCTGCACCAGGAGACGGTGCGGCAGGCGGAGCGGGCGGCGTTCCTTCTGGAGGCCGCGCGCCTGGTGGCGGACGCGGTCGACGTCCAGGACATGGTGACCCGGCTGGCCGAGCTCGCGGTGGCCCGGCTGGCCGACATCTGCGTGATCGACCTGGTCACCGAGAAGGGCACGACGCGGGAGGCGGCCCGCCACCGGGACCCCGCGCGGCAGGAGGTGCTGGACCGGGCGCGCAGCGCACAGCAGCTGACGGTGCAGGCCGGAGGTCACCCGGGGCTCCGGGCGCTGCGCGAAGGCCGGACCCAGTGGACGAGGGACGTCGACGACTCGCGACTGGCCGCGATGACTCTCGAGGGGGCGCAGCGGGAGTCGGTGCGCGCGCTGGAGCTGGCCGCCGTCGTCAGCGTCCCCCTGGCGATCGAGGGCCGGCGGCTCGGCGTCATCACCCTCGCCGCGGACCGGCACCGGGCGCCCTTCACCGCCGCCGACGTCGAGGTGGCCGAGCAGCTGGCGCTGCAGGTGGCACAGGTCGTGGACAAGGCGCAGCGGTTCGAGCTGGAGTCGCAGACGTCGCACACGCTGCAGGAGAGCCTGCTGCCCACGGACCCGCCGCCGGTCCCGGGTCTGCGGACGGCGGTGCGGTACGTGGCGGCGACGCAGGGCGTGTCCGTGGGCGGCGACTTCTACGACGTCGTCGCCCTGCCCGGCGGTCTGCTCGGGCTGGCGGTGGGTGACGTGGTGGGGCACGACATCACCGCGGCGGCGACCATGGGCCAGCTGCGCAGCGTCTACCGGGCGTACCTGGCCGGCCAGCCCTCGCCGAGCGCGCTGATCGAGCGGCTGCAGGGGAGCTGGTCGCTGCTCGGGGTGCAGCGGATGGCGACGGCGCTGTTCGGAACCCTGGACCCGGTGTCCGGTGAGCTGCGGGTGGCGTCGGCCGGTCACCTGCCGCCGTTGCTGTGCTCGAACGGGACGGCGTCGTTCCTGCCGGTGCGGCCGACCCGCATGCTGGGTGCGCCACCGGCCGACGAGCCCGCGGAGGAGTGGGCCGGTGAGCTGCGCGCAGGGTCGACCCTGGTGCTGTACACCGACGGGCTTGTGGAGAGCCGGTCGGCCGACATCGACGAGGGGCTCGACCGGCTGCTCGAGGTGGCGGCGCGGGCGTGCTCGGCCGACCCGGACGCCCTGTGCGACCGGCTGCTGGCTGAGATGGCGGGCGAGCACCGGCCCGACGACATCGCGCTGCTCGCGCTCACCCGCGTCTGAGCGGTTCCCGCCTTCCCCGACGCCCGTTCCGGGGTCACCATGGAGGCGACTCCGGCAGGGGGCGGTCATGGACTCTTCGGCTCACGTGAATCCCGTCGCCGACGCGATCGACGGCGCCACCGGTGACTGGTCGATGTCCGGTGATGCGATGCGCTGGTCACCGGAGCTGGCCGAGCGGGCGCCCGCCTCCGGTGAGCTGGGCGAACTGGAGGCCGGGTCCGGCGTCGGGCCGGCGCTCGGGCTGGAGGTGTCCGGGATGCGGCGGCTGGTCACCGAGGCGCTGACCTCGCTGGGCACCGTCGCCACCGACGTCGTCACAGACCTGCGTGCACTCAGCCGGGGCTCGTCGTCGTCGGATGACGACCAGCCGCCGAACTGACCGGCTGAATAAGGTCGGCCGCATGGACGACGTGATCAGGCGGCTGGTCGAGGCCCCGGTGGGGCTGCCGTCGGCGGCACTGGCGCCGGACGTCGGAGGTGTTCCGGCCGAGCCCGGCCTCTACGCCTGGTGGGCACCCGCCGGTGCGGTGCCGGGCGTTCCCGGACCGGCGCATCCGACGGCGCCGCTCGAGCTGCTGTACGTCGGGATCGCGCCGAGCCGGACGACGTCGCGGGCCACCGTGCGCAGCCGCGTGCTGGGCAACCATGCCGGCGGCAACACCGGCAGCTCGACCCTGCGGAGGTCGCTGGCGGCGCTGCTGACGGAGAGCCAGGGCTACCGGACCCGGTGGACCAGCCGGACGGTGCTGGAACCGGCCGACGAGCAGCGGCTGACCGCGTGGATGCGCGGGCAGCTGGCGCTGACCTGGGCGGTGCACCCGGCGCCGTGGGACGTCGAGGCCGCCGTCATCGAGCGCCTGACCCCGCCGCTGAACCAGGCGGACAACAGGCAGCACCCGCTGTACGCCGTCGTCCGGGAGGCGCGGGCGCGCTGGACGGCGTCGGCCCGACCCTGACGGATGACCGCCCGGATGCGTCCGTGTACAACGGCGGGGAGCACAGCCACACCGATGGTGGGAGTCGCATGAGCAACTCGTTGGTCCTGGCGCCCGCGCCGCGGTCGGAGGCCGCCGAGCAGGTGCGGGCGGAGGTGCGCGAGTTCCTCGCCGCCGAACTGGCCGCGGGCACGTTCCGGACGCACGTCGACACCTGGCTGTCCGGCGTCGACCCGGAGTTCTCCCGCAAGCTGGGTGAGCGCGGCTGGCTCGGCATGACGTGGCCGAAGGAGTACGGCGGGCACGAGCGGACGGCGATGGAGCGCTACGCCGTCACCGAGGAGCTGCTGGCCGCCGGCGCGCCGGTCGCCGCGCACTGGATCGCCGACCGGCAGTCCGGGCCGAACCTGCTGCGCTACGGCACCGAGAAGCAGCGGCAGGAGATCCTGCCGCGCATCGCCCGCGGCGAGTGCTACTTCGTGATCGGGATGAGCGAGCCGGACTCCGGCTCCGACCTGGCCTCGATCCGCACCAGGGCCAGCCGCACCGAGAGCGGCGACTGGGTGGTCAACGGCGCCAAGGTGTGGACGTCGAACGCGCACGCCTCGCACTACGGGATCGTGCTGGTGCGCACCTCGCCGGCCGATCCGTCGAACCGGCACGCGGGGCTGTCGCAGCTGCTGATCGACCTGTCGCTGCCGGGCATCACCGTGAACCCGATCCGCATCCTCGACGGCGGGCACCACTTCAACGAGGTGGTGTTCGAGGACGTCGTCGTCCCCGGCGACATGCTGCTGGGCACCGAGGGCGACGGCTGGCACCAGGTCACCGCGGAGCTGGCGTTCGAGCGGTCCGGGCCGGAGCGGTTCCTGTCGACATATCCGCTTCTCGCCGAGTTCGGACGTCGAGTCGTCGACACCGGTGACGCGGCGCAGCTGGTCGCGCTGGGCCGGCTGTCGGCGCGGGCGCTGGCGCTGCGGCAGATGTCGCTGCGGATCGCGGCGGCGCTGGACCGGGGGGAGCTGCCGAACATCCCGGCGGCGCTGGTCAAGGACGTGGGGACGACGTTCGAGGCGGACGTCATCGACGAGATCCGGCGCGTGGTCGACGTGACGCCGTCGCTGGACTCACCGGACCCGCTGGCCCGGGCGCTGGCCGAGGCGCAGCTGCACCAGCCCGGCTTCACGCTGCGGGGCGGGACCAACGAGATCCTTCGCGGGATCGTGGCGCGTGGACTGGGGCTGCGATGAGTGATCAGGACCTGGTGGTCGAGACCGTCCGGGACATCCTGACCGGCTTCGAGCCGTTCGTGCTGACGGCGGAGCGCCGCTGGGACTCCGGGCTGTGGTCGGCGCTGGCCGACTCCGGGCTGACCGGTGTCGGGCTGCCCGAGTCGGCGGGCGGCTCCGACGGCGAGCTGGCCGACGCCGTGGCGATCGTGCGGACCCTGGCCGCGGATGCGGCGGCGGTGCCGGTGGCCGAGCAGCTGCTGGTGGCCGGCCCGGCGGTGCTCGCGGCCGGCCTGCCGCTGCCGCCGGTCGAGGAGCCGCTGACGTTCGCCGTCGCGGACTCGGTGACGGCGTCCCCGGACGGGGACGGGTTCACGCTCAGCGGGACGGTGCTCGACGTGCCGTGGGCGGGGGCGGCGCGACACGCGGCGCTGCTGCTGCCGGGGCCCGCGCTGGCGCTGGTGTCGCTGGACGGCGTCGCTGCCGGCTCGGCCTACAACCTGGCGGGGGAGCCGCGCGGCTCGCTGACGCTGGACGGCGTGCGGGCTCTGGTGCAGCCGCTGACCGAGGGGCAGGCGCACGAGCTGCGGGCGGGGTACGCGCTGGCGCGGTCAGTACAGATCGCTGCGGCGCTGGAGCGGGTGCTCGCCTGGACGGTGCAGTACGCCGGGGAGCGGCACCAGTTCGGACGGCCGCTGGGGAAGTTCCAGGCCATCCAGATGGAGCTGGCCGAGATGGCCGGCGAGGTGGTGGCGGTGACCGCCCTGGTCGACGCCGCTGTCCAGGCGCTCGCGCACGGTTCGGCGGACGTGGTGCTGGCGGCCGCGGCGGCGAAGGTGCGGGCCGGAGCTGCGGTCGAGGTGGTCGCGCGTCTGGCGCACCAGGTGCACGGCGCGATCGGGTTCACGCAGGAGCACAAACTGCACCACCTGACGCGGCGGCTGTGGTCGTGGCGGGACGAGGCGGGCAGCGAGCTGGTCTGGTCGCGGGTGCTGGCGTCCGGTCTGCTGGCCGACGGCGGCGACGGTCTCTGGCCGGCGCTCACCCGGGTGGTCTGACGGCCTCGCCGTCGTCGGCCGGCCCCGGCGCGCATGGATCGGCGCCGGGGCGGGCAGCGGGTGCCTGAGGATCGACGGTCGATCCGAGGAGAGGGACGTCGTGCGACGACACCGCAGCAAGCTGGCCGCGCTCGGGCTCGCGATCGGGCTGGGGCTGACCGGCTGTGCCGGTGGAGGCGAGGACGGCGGCGACTCGGGTGATGACAACCCGGGCGTCTCGGAGAACGAGAACGAGCAGAACGAGAACGAGGGCGGCGACTCGGGCGACGACGACTCGGGCGGATCCGGCGAGAACGAGCAGGACGAGAACGAGCCCGACGAGAACGAACCCGACGAGGACGACAACGGCAGCTGAGCTGCCGCTGTCGTCCTCGCCTCAGACGGTCTCGGGGACCCGGAGCTGCGCGAGGACGAGCTCGAACGTGGCCACCTCGACGAGCTCGGCCCCCATGGCGCGGGTGAAGTCGCGTCGGAGTTCGGTGGCCCGGTCGAGGGAGGCCTGCATGGCGTCGCGGCTGTCGTAGGTGACGGCGGTGGTGCTGCGTCCGTCGTCGTGGTTGGTGAGCATGCTGACCGAGCAGAAGCCGGGCAGGTCCTCGAGCCGCGGGACGATGCTCATGCCGAAGGCGTCCACCATGCCGTCGAGGTGCTGGGGGCGGTTGCGCATCCAGGTGACGCGGGTGCAGGCGCCGGGGTGGGTCGGGTGCAGCCGGTGGAGGACGTCGATGGTCCAGGCGTCGACGGTGGCCGGTCCGCCGAGGACGTCGGCGGCGCGGGCGCGCATGGCCTTCACCTCGGCGGCGCTGCGCTGGAGGGCCGTCGTGTCCTCCCAGGCGCTGGTGACGATGCACCGTCCGGAGTGCCGGTCGGCGAGCATCGACAGGCCGATGAAGCCGTCCATGCCCATGACGGCGGGCAGCACCCGGTCGCTGACGTAGTGGATGCCCTTGTCCAGGTTCTGCGGATTCCCCTGGATGGTGGTGGAGCGCGCGCGCATACCGAGTCCCCCTCGCAAGCGGGCGAGCCACGGACGGCGTCGCCGCAGACATGACTGTCCTCGCCGACGGGCAGTTTGGGAACTGATCCGGTCGCGGCGGTCGGCTCAGCAGCGCATCGGGTCCGGCGGCGCCATGTCGTCGAGCCAAGGCGGTTCGGGTTCCGCCCCGCACCATAAGCCGGGCGGATCGGTGGTGCGGGACACCCCCGACGGCGTGCGGACGACGAGTCGTCCGTCGTCGAGCATCTCGAGGTGCCAGCCGGGGGCGAAGGTCTTGATCCGGTGGTGCCTGCGGCACAGGCAGCAGAGGTTCTCGCACGTCGTGGCCCCGCCTTCGGAGTGGGCGACGACGTGGTCGAGGTCGAGCCGCCCGGGCCGACGCCGGCATCCGGGCATCCGGCAGTGCCGGTCACGCACCTCGACGAATCGCCGCTGCGCCCCCGTTGGCTGGTAACCGGCGGTGGCCGCAGGCGGGCACAGGCCACGGGCTCGCCCGCCTCGTTCGAGTTCCTGTTCGGTCGCGACGGCGATGAGCCGGCCGGTCGCCGGGTCGCCGACAGCGATCCGGATCGAGCCACCGGCGGGGGCGGATTCGATGCCGAGGATGTCCAGGTGGCGGAGTAGTTCGCGGCACTGGGCGGCGGTGACCACCTCACCGGCGACCTCCGCTGCGGACTGCGGGCCGTCCGCAGCGTCGTTCAGGGACGACAGCGGTGCGTGGATGACGAGCTGCGCGGTGACCGGCGGTCGGGACGTGTCCCACGGGCGGAGGATCAGGTCGGCTGCGACGGCGGCTCGAATGACGCCGATCGGTCGCACATCGCCGTCGGCCCGGAGCAGCTGGGCGTACTGGTCGATGGCATCGACGCAGGCGGCTGCCTGGGGGAGCGGCAGGTCGATGAGGACGCGGCTCATGCCGTCGCCGGTCGGCTGGGAGACGACGTCGGAGCGTCGAACGGCTTCCTTGCGCCGCTGATCGAGGGCTGCGGCGTCGAGTTTGGCGAGGAGTCGGCGCACCCGCTGCCGCAGGAGGGGGACGGTGAGCTTCTCGGCGGCCGGGAGGATCAGCTGCTCGATCTGCTGCACGACGGCCAGCCGCACCGGTCCGAGGAGGTCGAGGAGGGCACGCGCCTTGGGCACGTCGAGCCGGCCCGCGTACAGCTCACTCCAGGTGCCGCGCAGCTTCGTCGTCAGCTGGATCGACTCGACGGCAAGAATCTCGGCTTCGGCCTCCGAGCAGTTCCGGAGGAGCGCGAGTTCGGGGACGAAGGTCTCCGACACCTCGGCGAGTGCGGGGTGGCGGCGCAGGCGCGAGTCGTGCCCCGGTCCGCCGCGCTTGCCGAACGCCGCGTCACGCTGGATGTGGCGCCGACGGGCCAGTGCGGCGATGGCGGCGGCACGCTCGGCGGCGTACCGCGCGGCGCGGGCGTCGGCGGCCCAGATGTCGGCGATCAGTTCGATGTCGCTGGCCGAAGGCTCCAGGTCCTCGGGCGTGACGAGGATCAGCACGCCGTCGTCCGGCGGTAGCTCCCCGATGTCCATAACCGCAGGCTAGAGGCGGGGTACGACAGTTCTGGGGCGTCAGTCGAACGGGTTGGTGAGGACCGATCGTGCTTGGAGGACGTCGAAGGTGACGGGTGGTCCGTCGGTGGTGGTGGTGCCGGGGACGTCGGCTGGTGCGCTGCCGTTGACGGTGAAGGTGGCGCCCCAGGTGACGGTGAGGTGCGCGGTGTAGGTGCCTGATCGGTAGTCGTGCTCGATGGTGTGGTCGGGGTACGGGCGCCCGGGGTCGGTGGTGACGATCTGGCCGGTGGCGTCGCCGGTGTGCCAGGTGAACTGTTCGGCGGCGGCGACGATGGTGACGGTGAAGCCGCGGATGTCGAGCGTGAAGGTCTGAGTGGTGGGGGAGTCGGTGTAGAAGATCACCGGCAGCCCCGCGAGGCCATCACCCGGCGGCTGGTGCTGAGTGACCAGCGTCGGCAGGGGTAGCCGCTGGAAGTAGGTGAAGACCTCTTCCCCCGACGGCGGCGGGTTCAACGGTGTGATGTCGATGCACCCTTGACGCACGTCTTCCCAAGTCCCGACCGGCGTTCCCGGTGCGAGTCCAGGAACCACCTCTATAACGGCCGTCCCGTCGATGCGAACCACGGGCCGTCGTTGGACGACCAAGTATTCAACAACTTGACCGGGTTGTTCCGGACACTGACGGAAATCGCTCGGAGAGCAGGCGCCCTCTCGCTCGTCCGACAGGACGCAGAGGTGACGTAGGCGCCACATGTAATCGCTGGCTTCGCTAGGGCTCTGCGCCACAAGGCCCGTCACCGCCGGGCCTGTGTAGCCGACCGATGCTGCACCGTTGCCGAGGTTGGTGTCCGGGCAGCGGTCGTAGCCGCAGGCTTCCGCCGGGGAGAAGTGGCCCAGGGTGAGACCGACGAGCGTGGCAACTAAAAGTAGGCGTCTCATCCCAGGTCAAATCCCTGGATCAGCCACGTCTGATCCTCGCCCGACCAGCGCATGGTGATACCGGAACTCAACTTCGTCGCGGCGGGCTGACCGGAGTCGACGGGCACCCCGGACGCGTCCAAGCGCCGTACCGCGGACTGGCTAGCGAGAAAGCTGATAGTGACTTCGTCTCCGACCAGCGTGGGCTGAGCCATGTCATCGATAGTTATGGCGCCACCGTCATATTGGATGCCGGCCGCCGCCGCCTCGTCATAGTTCTGCGCGATTCGTTGACAGTTCTGACACTCCGGGCCCAGGTCGCGCAGTGATCGACCGTCGGGAACTGACCGCTGGCGGTTCAGCAGGTCGATCCAGTACTGCAGAAAGGCCTCGGCGCCGGCAGCATCCTTGGTCCGCGCCTCGTCAGGGACGGGGAAGTCGGCCGGGCCGACGAGCGGCAGGGACTCCGTCGTCTCGGCGGCCGTCGTCGGGAGCGTGTCGCTGGCTTCCTGCTTCTCCGAGCAGCCGCTCAGCACCGCCGTCGCGACGAGGGCAGCGAGCACGGTGCGGCGAAGTCCCCGAAGATCACGCACCGCCGCAGACTACGCAGCCACCGGCATCGACGGTTCCGTATCTGTGGACAGCGAGCCGCCTCCCGCCGGATCGGGTGAACGCCCACAGATACCCCGGGCGCAGAATGCGGTGGAGGCGACCGCATCCGGGACGCCGGGACGGGGGAGTACGTGACCGCGGTCGAGCAGAGTCCTTTCGACACCAGCGGCATCGAGGTCGGCGCGGACGGCATCAAGCGCTACACGGGCCTGACGGCGAACGTCGTCACGCTGCTGCAGGAGACCGTCGAGCGCCACGGTGACCGGACGGCGATCATCGAGCTCGGCGGCCCGTCCATCACCTACGCCGACCTCTGGCACCGCGCCCGCCGCGTCGCCGGAGGCCTTCGCGCAGCAGGCGTCAACCCCGGCGACCGCGTCGCGATCAGCCTCGGCAACGGGCTGGACTGGGTGCTCGCCTTCTGGGGCGGCCACCTCGCCGGCGCCGTCGTCGTCCCGATGAACACGCGCCTCTCCGCGACCGAGGTCGACTACATACTCACCGACTGCGGAGCCGCGTACGTCGTCAAGCCGGGCGAGCCGCTGCCCGACGGCGAGCCGGTCGACCTGCCGGAACCGCAGCGCAGCGACGTCGCCGGGCTCTTCTACACGAGCGGCACCACCGGCCGGCCCAAGGGCGCGATGGTCACCCACGAGAACTTCGTGACCACCGTCGAGAGCGTCGTCCGCTGCCGAGAGCTGCCCCGCCACCCCGACCAGGCCACGCTCATCTCGGTGCCGCTGTTCCACGTCACCGGCTGCTGCTCCCAGTTCATGACGCAGATCGCGCTCGGCGGCACGTCGGTGGTCATGCCGCGGTTCGAGCCGGCCGCCTTCCTCGCCGCCATCCCCGAGCACCGCATCACGCTGGTCACCACCGTCCCGACCATCTACGAGCTGGCCCTGCGGCACCCGTCCTTCGCCACCACCGACGTCTCCTCCGTCCGCACCCTCAGCTACGGCGGCGCCCCGATGGCGCCGGAGCTGGTGCACCGGCTGCTCGAGGCCTTCCCGACGGCGCGGCTCGGCAACGGGTTCGGGCTGTCGGAGACGACGGCGATGGCCACCTTCCTGCCGCACGAGTACGCGGCGACGCACGCCGACGCGGTCGGCTTCCCGACCCCGGTGAACGACGTGAAGCTGCACCGCCCCGACCCGGTCACCGGGGTGGGGGAGCTGCTGGTGCGCGGACCGAACGTCGTCGCCGGCTACTGGGGCGCCCCGGAGAAGACGGCGGAGACGATCGTCGACGGGTGGCTGCACACCGGCGACCTGGCGACCATCACCGACGGCATCGTGCGCATCGTCGACCGGGCCAAGGACATGATCAACCGCGGCGGCGAGAACGTGTACTCGGTCGAGGTCGAGAACGCCCTCGCCGAGCACCCGGACATCGTCGAGGTCGCGGTGGTCGGCGTCCCCGACCCGGTGATGGGGGAGAAGGTCGGCGCCGTCGTCCTTCCCCGGCCCGGTGCCGACGTCGACGGGCTCATCCCGTCGATGTGCTCGTTCGCCCGCGAGCGGCTGGCCGACTTCAAGACCCCGCAGTTCATCCGCGTCATCGACGGGCCGCTGCCGCGCAACGCCGGTGGCAAGGTCCTGAAGACGGCGCTGCGCGACGCCGGCGGCTGGACCGAGGTGCCCCGGCTCCGCTAGGGAACGTCGACCAGCGGGACGACGCTGCCCGCGGCGGCCAGGTGCAGGCTCCACGCGCCGTCGTCCAGGAGTTCGCGCAGTGCCTCGACCCAGGCCTCGTCGTCCGGCGTCGGGGAACCGGAGCCCGGCCGGCACAGGGCCAGCGCGAGGTGGCCGCGGCCGCCGAGCTGGCCGGTGAGGACCGACTCGTGCAGCTGGCGCACGTCGACCAGCAGCGCCACGTCGGGCACGCGGGGGACGTCCTCGACCGGGATGACCATCGGCTCCTGACGACCGTCGGAGGCGAACCAGGTCAGCACCAGGCTGCGGGCCGCGAATTCCGGCGGATCGAGCAGCGCGGACCAGCGCGAGGTGAGCTCGGCTGCGGAGCGGACGGGGACTTCGGCGAGGGCAGGCGTCGTCATGGCGGTCACCGTGTCAGCTCGCGGGGACGGCCGTGGGCGTTGTCCACAGGCGTGGCAGCCGCAGGTGCGCGGGGGGCGGACCTCAGAGCCGGCTGATCGTGGCGTCGTCCTCGGCGCCGCCGAAGTAGTGGTCGAGCACCTCGCGGAAGACCGGCTCATCGGACGCGCGCGCGAACAGCGTCATCGACGAGCGCAGCTTCACGGCGTCGATCGACCCCATCACGGCGACCGGGTCGTCGACGTCCAGGGCGGTGAGCGCACGCGCGCACTCGACGAGCCGCCGGCCGAGCACCGGGTGCGCCAGGTAGGCGCGGGCCTCGTCGAGGTCGGCGATCGCGAACCGCTGCGCCATGCCGCTGCGGCCGAGCCCGGCGATCTGCGGGAAGACGAACCACATCCAGTGCGTGCGCTTGCTCCCCGCGCGCAGCTCGGCGAGGGCCTGGTCGTAGGTGTCGCGCTGGGCGTCGACGAATCGCTGCAGGGGATCGGTCACCCCGCCAGCGTGCCGCACGCCCGAGGGCGCGGCCGACCCCGGCCAGGCACATGACGGAGCTGTGTCATCTGCCGCCGGAGCGGCGTGACGGCGACCGCGGCGGGCAGGGGAGCGGTGCAGGTGCACCGACCCGAGGAGAACTCATGCGCACGACCACCCGGCTGCTCGCCGGCACCGCTCTCGCCGTCGGGCTCGGGCTCACCGGCTGCGGCGCCGAGGGCCCGACCGACACCACCAAGAGCCAGGTCGGTGAGGAGGAGGTCGGCGGACCCGACCACGTCGACGGCGGTGAGGAGGATCCCGACGGCGTCGACCCCGGCACCGGCGGCATCGACGACGACGACACCGGCTGAGCCGTGTGAGATCCCCGACTGCCCCGATCGGGCCGACGACTGCCGATGGGGGAAGGGAGGCGGCGGATCCTTCGCTACTCCCGTCGCCGGGGGGATCGGAACGGCATGGCTCGACATCAGCGGATCGGCAACGCCCTGGCGGTGCTCGGCGGCGCTCGCCCCGACCTCCTGGCGGCCACGCCGGGAGCGCGTCCCAAGTTCGTGGCGCTGGGCGGCGTCCTGCTGAGCACCGGCGGCCTCGCCGTCCTGTCCGCGGCGTTCGCCGTGCACATGGCGATCGGCGTCTGGTGGCCGTTCGCGCTGCTGCTGGGCATCGGCTGGGGCGCGGTCATCGTGAACCTGGACCGGATGCTGCTGGTCGGGATGGCGCACGACGCCTCGCTCAAGCGGAACGTGGCGCTGGCCGTGCCGCGGGTGGGGCTGGCCCTGATCCTCGGCGTCGTCGTCGCGACGCCCCTGACGCTGCAGATCTTCCACAAGGAGATCGACACCGAGATCGTGATGATGCAGGCCGAGGCGGCGGACACCTACCGCCAGGGCCTGGCATCGGACGCCCGCTTCGCCGGGCTGCCGGAGCTCGAGGAGAAGATCGCCACAGAGCGGTCGATCGTGGCCAGTGGTGGCCGCACCGACCCGCAGCTGTCCGTCGTCCAGGGCACGGTGGCGGCCAAGCAGGCCGCCTACGAGCAGGCGGCGTCGACCTCGCGGGACCTCGAGACGCGCGCCCAGTGCGAGCTGGACGGCACCTGCGGCACCGGTGAGGCCGGCACCGGGACGGCGTACCAGTCGGCCCGCGCCAACGCCGACGCGCAGTCCGCGGCGGTCGCCGCGGCCAAGGCGGAGCTGGAGACGGCGTTGGCGGCGGCATCGGACGCGCAGGAGCGCAGCGCCGCCCAGGCCGCCGCTTCCCTGGTCGCCGACGAGGCCGACTTCGAGCGGCTGACGGCGGAGCAGGACCGGCTGCAGGCCGCGTTCGACTCGGCCAACGAGGGCTCGGGCGGCATCCTGCTGCGCCTGGAGGCCCTGGACCGGCTGAGCGACGAGAACGCCACGCTGTGGGCGGCGAAGACGATGCTCTCGCTGCTGTTCATGTGCATCGAGCTGCTGCCGGTGATCATGAAGCTGCTGCTGAACTTCGGCCCGCCGAGCGCCTACGACAAGCTCGCCGCGATCCGGGACGACAGCGACGTCGTGGTGGAGGAGCTGCAGCAGGAGTCGCGCCGGATCGTCGCCGAGGCGCAGGAGGAGCTGCTGGTCCTGGCCGAGAAGGAGCGGGTCGACCGGCAGAAGGAGGCCATCCTGGCGCGTCGCCGGGCGACGCTGGCGGCGGCTGCCGCGCAGACCGTGGCCGTGCCGTCCGAGGCACCGGCCGCCGAGCCGGTCGTCGAGCGCCGTCCGGTCTGGGACACCGGCCCGATCATCGGCCTGGCGCGCGAGGCCGCGGCCCGCACCGTGCGCACCGTCCGCCGGAAGCCGTCGGACCGGGTCCCGACGTCGGTCTGACGGCACGGGCACAGTCCCTCCAACGGGGGTGACCGTGCCGCACGACGCCGCGGGCGCTGAAGTTCGGCAGGCGACGAGCCGACGTCATGCCCATGCGGATCAGTCGGATGGCCCCCGAGCTGGCCACCCCTCGGATGGCCGCCCGCACGGCCGGACTGCTCACCGCACTGGGTGGCGTCGCCGGTGTCGGGTTGCTCCTCGGCACGCCCGGTGGGCTGGACCAGCTGCACCCGGCCGTCGCCGCCCTCGGGCCGGTCACCACCGCGGTGGGGCTGGCCGTCATGCGCTGGGGCCACCGGGTGCCCCGCGGCTTCTTCCAGGCGCTGCTCGCCGTCGGTCCGGCCGGCCTCGGCGTGTTCGCGCACAGCGCGCCGACGGTGAGCGGCGCGGTGGCCGTGCTGTCACTGATGGCCTTCGCCTCGATGAACTCCTTCCTGCTCTTCCCGCTCCTGTGGGCCTTCGGCTACCTCGTCGAGCTGCTGGCCATCGGCGCCGCGGTCGTCGTCCTGCGGGGTGACGTGGCCGCCGGGACGGCCCTCGTGGTCGCCGTCCTCGTCGTCGGCTCGGCGGGCGCCGTCGCCGTGCTCGCGCGGCGCGCGGCCAGCGCCGGCGAGGACGCGCTGACCGACCTGGTGAACCGACGCGGGTTCGACGAGGCGCTGGACGCCGCGGTACGGATCGCCCTGCGCAGCGGCGAACCGCTGTCCGCAGCCCTGTTCGACCTGGACCACTTCAAGGCCGTCAACGACGCCTTGGGGCACGCCGCGGGCGACGAGATGCTGCGAAGGGTGGCGCGCACCCTCGTGCCGCTGCTGCCGCGTGCCGCCGTCCTCGCCCGGCACGGTGGCGACGAGTTCTCCCTGCTCCTGCCCGGTTACGACGGCGAGCGGGCACTGCGCTGCGCCGAGCGGCTGCGTGCGGCCCTGCCGGGGATCGGCACGTCCGTCGGGGTCGCGGAGTACGAGCTGGGCGACTCGCCCTCGGACCTCATGCGGCGGGCCGACGCCGCGCTGTACCGCGTGAAGTCGTTCGGCCGCGGGCGCACCGAGCTCGATGCCGGTGGGCACAGCCCGCTGGCCCGGGACTTCGCCGCCGCTCTCGCCGGTGGCGACGCGGGAGGGCTCTCGGTGCACTTGCAGCCGATCGTGACCCCGGCCGACGGCGCCGTCGTGGGCGTCGAGGCGCTCGTGCGCTGGAACCACGCCGTCCGCGGCCCGGTGTCGCCGGGGGAGTTCGTGCCGGTCGCCGAGCGAGAGGGCCTGATCGGCGGGCTCGGCGCCTTCGTGTGGGCGGCCGCCTGCCGGGACGCCCGGACCCTGTGCGAGGCGACGGGACGCACGCTGTTCCTGACCGTCAACGCGTCGGGGCTGGAGCTGGACGACCCGGGGTTCCCCGACCGGGTGCTGGCTGTGCTGGCAGAAACCGGCTGGCCGGCGGAGCGGACCGTCGTCGAGGTGACCGAGAGCCTCGTGGAGGCGGAGACGGCGCGGTCGGTCGAGGCGCTGCACGTGCTGCGGGCGCACGGCCTGCGGGTGGCGATCGACGACTTCGGCACCGGCTACTCGGCGCTGGCCAGGCTGGACACCCTGCCGACGGACTACCTGAAGCTCGACAACTCCTTCGTCTCGGCGATCACGACCTCGAGCCGGCGGGCCCGACTGCTGCGCAGCGTCATGGCGCTGGCCGACGCGCTGGACCTGATCCTGATCGCCGAGGGCGTGGAGACCGAGGACCAGGCGCGGGCGCTGAGCACGCTGGGCTGCCCGCTCGCGCAGGGCTACCTCTTCGGCCGGCCGCAGCCGGTGGGCGAGCTGGTGACGGAGCTCACGCCGGTGGCCGGCGTCGTTCCCTCGCTGTCCTGTCCTGCGACGGCGGCATCGGCTAGACAGTTCTCATGACCGAGGTGACGACGGCGACCGGTGGCGGCATGCTCTCCCGCGAGGACATGGACGCCGCCCGCGAGCGGCTGCCCATCGTGTACGTCGACGTGATCCCGGTGCGGGTGGACGAGCACGGCGCCGTCACCGCCGTCGGACTGCTGCTGCGGGCCGGCGAGGACGGGCAGATCAAGCGGGCCCTGGTCTCGGGTCGGGTGCTGTACCACGAGCGGGTGCGCGCGGCGCTGCTGCGGCACATGGAGAAGGACCTCGGCCCGCTGGCGCTGCCGCGGATCCCGCCGGCGCCGCAGCCGTTCACCGTCGCCGAGTACTTCCCGACGCCAGGCGTGACGCCGTTCCACGACCCGCGGCAGCACGCGGTGTCGCTGGCCTACGTCGTGCCGGTGGAGGGTGATTGCGCTCCGCAGCAGGACGCGCTGGAACTCACCTGGTTCTCGCCGGACGAGGCGCGGGACCCCGCCGTGCTCGCGGAGCTGATGAACGGGCAGAGCACCCTGCTGCTGCAGGCCCTGGCCCACCTCGGCGTCTGACGGGCCGCTGACCGCCCGCCACCGCGGTCAGGTCAGGAAGCCGCGCAGCAGCGCCGCCGTACCGGCCAGGTGCTCGGCCATGGTCGTGCGGGCGCCGGCCGGGTCGCCGGCGAGGATGGCGCCGACGATCGCCGCGTGCTGGCGGTCGGAGTGCTCGATGTTGGGGGCGAGCAGCGGGATCGCGTCGAGCAGCTCGTTGACCCGCGACCGGATGTCGACGACCGCCGTCGTCAGGGACGGGGAGCCGGCCACCTCCGCGATGGCCAGGTGCAGCCGGGAGTCCAGGCGCCGGTAGTCCGCCGGTCCGGCGCCGGTGCACTCGGCCAGCCGGGTGGCGAGGTGCTCCCGGTCGGCGCGGGTCAGCGACCGGGCGGCGGCGGCCTCGGCCGCGCCGCACTCGAGCACCGAGCGGAAGGCCAGGACGTCGTCGAGATCGGCGGCGGACCGGCCACCGGCAGCGGGCCCGGAGCCCGGCGGCGGGGCGGCCACGACGAACGTGCCGCCGTAGCGGCCGCGCCGGGACTCCAGGTACCCGGCGGTCTGCAGGGTGGCCAGCGCCTCGCGCAGCGTCGCCCGGCTCACCCCGAGGCGGGCGGCGAGCTCGCGCCCCGGAGGAAGCCGCCCGCCGGGGGCGACGACGCCGAGCCGGAGGGTGGACAGCAGCCGCTCCACGGTCTCCTCGAAGGCGTTGCCACCGCGGATCGGGCGGAACAGCGCCTCGTCCGCGCCGTGCAGGGCCGGCTCTCGATCTACAGGGCCGTGCACCGCCAGGGTCCGCACGAAATCAGTCGCCGGCGAGCTCGGCCTCCGCCCTTCCGACCGCCTCGAACTCCTCCTCCGGGGCGTTGGCCACCAGGCGGTGCCGGCTGTAGAACCAGAAGTAGGCCAGCGCCGCCACGAAGATCGCCGCGGTGATGCCGGCCGCCTGCACGTCGACGAAGAACGTCGCCACGACGGCGGCCGCGGCGAGCACGAGCGCGGTGCCGGTGGTGACGATCCCGCCGGGCGTGCGGTACGGCCGGGGGAGGTCGGGCTCCCGCCGCCGCAGCACGATGTGCGCCAGCGTCATGAGCACGTAGGACACCGTCGCGCCGAACACCGCGATGTTGATCAGCAGGGCGCCGTCCTGGGTGATCGCGGCGAGCAGGAAGCCGATCGTCCCGGGCACGATCAGCGCCAGGTACGGCGTCCGGCGGGAGCCGGTGCGGGACAGCCAGCGCGGCAGGTAGCCGGCCCGCGACAGCGCGAACAGCTGGCGGGAGTAGGCGAAGACGATGGAGAAGAAGCTCGCCACCAGCCCGGCCAGGCCCGCGTAGTTGACGACGTCGGCCATCCACGTGTTGCCGCCGTAGGCGGCGCGCAGGGCCTCGGGCAGCGGGTTGTCGGACTCGGCGATCGCCGAGGCGCCCGCGCCGCCGGGCGCAGTGAGCAGCATGAGTGCCGCGAAGACCAGCAGCACCATCATCGCCGCGATGATCCCGCGGGGCATGTCCCGCTTCGGGTCGCGCGACTCCTCGGCGGCCAGCGGCACGCCCTCGACGGCCAGGAAGAACCAGATGCCGTAGACGAAGGCGGCGATCACGCCGGCGAAGCCGAAGGGGAGGAAGTCGCTGGCGCCGGCGGCGGTGGTCGGCTCGATGTCGAAGAGGTTCGACGGGCTGAACTGCGGGATCATCCCGACGACGAACACCGCCAGCGCGACGACGGCGATGGCGGTGATGCCGAACATGAGCTTCAGTGCCTCGCCGACGCCGTACAGGTGCACGCCGACGAAGAGCGCGTAGCAGACGAGGTAGACCGGCCAGCTGTTGGTCAGCCCGAAGAGGCCCAGCGCCTCGACGTAGCCACCGATGAACGTGACGATCGCGGCCGGGGCGATGACGTACTCGATGAGGATCGCCGTGCCGGTGGCGAAGCCGGCGAGCGGGCCCATGGCCCGGCGGGCGAACCCGTAGCCGGCGCCGGCGACCGGCAGCGCCGAGGCGAGCTCGGCCAGGCCGAACACCATGGCCGTGTACATGATCGCCATCAGCACGGTGGCGATGAGCAGGCCGCCCCACCCGCCCTCGGCGAGGCCGAAGTTCCAGCCCGCGAAGTCACCGGAGATGACGTAGGCGACCCCGAGCCCGGCGAGCAGCACCCACCCGGCGGCACCGGTCTTGAGCTGGCGCTGCCGCAGGTAGTCCGCGCCCATCTGCTCGTACTCGGCACCGTGCACGTGGCGGCGATCGGCCATGGACTCTCCCGGCTGCAGGCCCGCCGGCGGCGGGCAATGGGGCTCGAGTGGACCTTTGGAGCGGATGCGTGGCCGGAAGCGTGGTGGGCGGCCCCGTCGCTGTCAAGGGCCGTCGCGACGAGCGTTGACGCCGGACCCACCCGCGCTGTTCCATGCACTCCTATTGGGCTGCTACTGGCCCGTTGCAGGCTGCCGCCGTTCCCGTGACGGCGACACCTCCCGAGGAGGCGACGTGGAGCGACCCCCGGCACCGCTGACGGTCGAGGAGCTGACCGGACTGATCGAGCGCGGAGACATCGACACCGTGCTCGTGGCCATGACCGACATGCAGGGGCGGCTCCAGGGCAAGCGCTGCGGCGCCCGGTTCTTCCTGGAGGAGGTGCTGGCGCACGGCGCCGAGGCGTGCAACTACCTGCTCGCCGTGGACGTCGAGATGAACACCGTCGAGGGCTACGCCATGACCTCCTGGGAGACCGGGTACGGCGACTTCGCCCTGCGCCCGGACCTCAGCACGCTGCGGCTGGTGCCGTGGCACCCCGGGACGGCGCTGGTCCTGTGCGACGTCCTGTGGCTCGACGACCGGCCGGTCGATCCCTCGCCCCGCCAGGTGCTGCAGCGGCAGCTGGACCGGCTGGCCGAGCGCGGCCTGACCGCCCACGTCGGCACGGAGCTGGAGTTCTTCGCCTTCGCCACGACCTACGAGGAGGCGTGGCGGCGTGGCTACCGCGACCTGGAGCCGGCGAACCAGTACAACGTCGACTACTCGTTGATCGGCACCGGCCGGATCGACGGGCTGCTGCGCGGCATCGCCCGCGGGATGACCGGCGCGGGGCTCTACGTCGAGTCGGTCAAGGGCGAGTGCAACCTCGGCCAGCACGAGATCGCCTTCCGCTACAGCGACGCCCTCTCCACCTGCGACAACCACGTCGTCTACAAGACCGGCGCCAAGGAGATCGCGGCGCAGCAGGGCATGAGCCTGAGCTTCATGGCGAAGTACGACCAGCGGGAGGGCAACTCCTGCCACATCCACCTGAGCCTGCGCGGCGAGGACGGCCGGTCGGCGATGGCCGGCGACGGGCCGCACGGGTTCAGCCCGCTGATGGAGCACTTCCTGGCCGGCCAGCTGGCCTGCCTGGCGGAGATGACGGCGTTCCTCGCGCCCAACATCAACTCCTACAAGCGGTTCGCCGAGGGCAGCTTCGCGCCGACCGCGGTGGCCTGGGGCGTGGACAACCGGACCTGCGCGTTGCGCGTCGTCGGGCACGGCGAGTCGCTGCGGTTCGAGAACCGGCTGCCCGGCGGCGACGTCAACCCCTACCTGGCCGTGGCGGCGCTGATCGCCGCCGGACTGCACGGGGTGGACCACGAGCTGCCGCTGGAGGAGCCGGTGACCGGCAACGCCTACACCTCGGGCAAGCCGCGGGTCCCCTCGACGCTGCGCGACGCGGCCGACCTGCTCGAGCGCAGCGAGGTGGCCCGCACGGCGTTCGGCGCGGAGGTCGTGGACCACTACGTCAACGCCGCTCGGGTCGAGGTCACCGCCTTCGACGCCGCCGTGACCGACTGGGAGCGGGTGCGTGGCTTCGAACGTCTCTGAGCCCCGGAGCCGCCGGCCGCGGATCGGGGTGACCACCTACCTCGTGCCCGCCCGGCACGGGGTGTGGGACCACGAGGCGGCGCTCGTCCCACGGACCTACGTCGACGTCGTCGTCCGGGCCGGCGGCACCCCGCTGCTGCTGCCACCGCTGCCGGAGGTGGACCCCGACGTGCTGGCGGTGCTCGACGGGCTGGTGCTCAGCGGCGGGGGCGACGTCGACCCGGCGCGCTACGGCGCCGAACCGCACCCGCGGACCGGCGGCACCTCCGCCGTCCGGGACACCGCCGAGGAGACGCTGCTGCACGCGGCGCTGGCCGCCGACGTGCCGGTGCTCGGGGTGTGCCGCGGCATGCAGGTGCTCAACGTGGCGCTGGGCGGCACGCTGGTGCAGCACCTGCCGGAGGTGACCGGGCACGAGGGGCACCGGCCGGCGCCGGCGACGTTCGGGCGCACCCGGGTGCGGCTCGACCCCGGCAGCCTGATCGGCGGCCTGCTCGGCGACGACGTCGAGGTGGAGTGCTACCACCACCAGGCGGTGGGGGAGCTCGCACCGGACCTGGTGCCCGTCGGTCGCGCCGAGGACGGCACAGTGGAGGCCGTGGAGCTGCGCGGGCCGCGCTTCGCCGTCGGGGTGCAGTGGCATCCCGAGCAGACCGGCGACGACCTGCGCCTGTTCCGCAGCCTGGTCGACGCCGCTTACGCCTGATCCCGTACCGAGGAGCGACCGCGTGACGAGCACGATCCAGCTGGTGAACCCGGCCGACGAGCAGCCGCTGCAGGAGGTGGAGCTGACCTCGGCGGAGGGCGCCGACGCGGCGATCGCCCGGGCGTCGGCCGCGCACGCCGCGTGGCGGGCGGTGGCGCCGGCCGACCGGGCGCGGCTGCTGCGCCGCTTCGCGGCCGCGGTGGACGCCGACGTCGAGCACCTCGCGTCGCTGGAGGTGCGCAACAGCGGGCACCCGATCGGCGCCGCCCGGTGGGAGGCCGGGCACGTGCGGGACGTGCTCCAGTACTACGCCGCGGCGCCGGAGCGGCTGTTCGGCCGGCAGATCCCGGTGGCCGGCGGGGTCGACGTGACCTTCCAGGAGCCGCTGGGCGTGGTGGGCGTCATCGCGCCGTGGAACTTCCCGATGCCGATCTCGGTGTGGGGCTTCGCGCCGGCGCTGGCCGCGGGCAACTGCGTGCTGCTCAAGCCGGCCGAGGCGACCCCGCTGACCGCGCTCCGCCTCGGGGAGCTCGCCGTGGAGGCCGGGCTGCCCGAGGGCGCGTTCACGGTGCTGCCGGGCAGGGGGTCGGTGGTGGGGCAGCGGTTCGTCGACCACCCCGCAGTGCGCAAGGTGACCTTCACCGGGTCGACGGCGGTGGGCAAGCAGGTGATGGCCGGCTGCGCGGCGCAGGTGAAGCGGGTGACGCTGGAGCTCGGCGGCAAGAGCGCCAACATCGTGTTCGCCGACGCGGATCTCGAGAAGGCGGCGGCGACCGCGCCGTCCGGGGTGTTCGACAACGCGGGGCAGGACTGCTGTGCGCGGTCGCGGATCCTGGTGCAGCGGTCGGTGTTCGACCGGTTCCTGGAGCTGATGGAGCCGGCGGTGACCGGTCTGCGCGTGGGGGACCCGGCCGACCCGGCGACGGAGATGGGGCCGCTGATCTCGGCGGCGCACCGCGAGAAGGTCGCGTCCTACGTGCCCGACGACGCGCGCGTCGCCTACCGGGGGAGCGCGCCGTCCGGCCCGGGTTTCTGGTTCCCGCCGACGGTGCTGACCCCCGATCCCGGTGACCGGGTGCTGCGGGAGGAGGTGTTCGGCCCGGTGGTCGCCGTCGTGCCCTTCGACGACGAGGACGACGCCGTGCGGATGGCCAACGACTCCGAGTACGGGCTGTCGGGGTCGATCTGGACGCGGGATGTCGGCCGGGCCTTCCGGGTGTCGCGCGGGGTGGAGGCCGGGAACCTGTCGGTCAACTCGCACTCGTCGGTGCGCTACGCGACGCCGTTCGGCGGCTTCAAGCAGTCGGGTCTGGGCCGGGAGCTCGGCCCCGACGCGCTGGCCGCGTTCACCGAGACCAAGAACGTCTTTCTCAGCACGGAGGAGTCCTGATGCAGCGTCTGGAAGGCCGGGTCGCGGTGATCACCGGCGGCGGGAGCGGGATCGGGCTCGCCTCGGCGCGCAGGCTGGCGTCGGAGGGGGCGCGGGTCGTCGTCGGTGACGTCGACGAGGCGGCCGGCACGGCCGCGGCCGAGGAGGTCGGCGGCCTGTTCGTGCGCACCGACGTGACCAGCGAGGCCGAGGTCGCGGCGCTGTTCGCCGCGGCGCACGACACCTATGGCTCGGTGGACGTCGCGTTCAACAACGCCGGCATCTCGCCGCCGGACGACGACTCGATCCTGGAGACCGGGTTGGACGCCTGGTGGCGGGTGCAGCAGGTGAACCTGACCTCGGTGTTCCTGTGCTGCCGGACGGCGATCCCGTACATGCAGCGCCAGGGCAAGGGCTCGATCATCAACACCGCGTCGTTCGTGGCCGTGATGGGCGCGGCGACGTCGCAGATCTCCTACAGCGCCTCCAAGGGCGGGGTGCTGTCGATGAGCCGGGAGCTCGGCGTGCAGTTCGCCCGCGAGGGCATCCGGGTCAACGCGCTGTGCCCGGGGCCGGTGAACACCCCGCTGCTGCAGGAGCTGTTCGCCTCCGACCCGGCCCGGGCCGCCCGCCGCCTGGTGCACGTGCCGCTGGGCCGCTTCGCCGAGCCGGAGGAGATCGCCGCGGCGGTCGCGTTCCTCGCCAGCGACGACTCGTCGTTCATAACCGCGTCGACGTTCCTCGTGGACGGCGGGATCTCCGGCGCCTACGTCACGCCGGAGTAGTCGCGGCCGCCCCGGACCTCCCGTGATCGGTGCCCGGCTCAGGACGGCGCGGCCGCGGCCGGCCGGGCCTGCCACCGGGTGACCAGTGGCGGCACCAGCTCGGCACCGGCGGCGCCGATCGCGGCGGAGCCGAGCACCACCGACCACGACAGCGGGTCCAGCGGGGTGCAGCCGAAGAACTGGCTGAGCCCGGGGGTCTGCACGATGGCGACCAGGATGGCGAGCGAGCCGGCCACGGTGACCAGCACCAGCGGGCTGCGGCGCCCCATCCAGGCGGTCTGCGCCAGCTGGGTGGCGATCAGCGCGGCCAGGCCCATGGTGCTCGCCCGTCCGGGCAGGATCGGGCTGGCCAAGCCGGCGGCCCAACCGACCGTCGCACCGGCCGCCGTCGCCGCCCCCCGCACCACCACCATCCGGCGGACGGCGTCGGTGAAACCGCGGTGCGGGCCGGCCCGCAGCACGGCCGCGAGCGGGTGCCCGGCGAGCGGCCCGTCGTCCTCGGGGTCCTGTACCCGCCGGGGCGCGGCCACCGCGACGGCCAGGGCCGGGAACATGTCGGTGAGCAGGTTCACCAGCAGCAGCTGGCGGGTGCCCAGCGGTGCGCGGCCGCCGACGGCCGTGCCGAGCACGGTGAAGGCCACCTCACCCGCGTTGCCGCCGACCAGGATCGACACGGCGTCGCGGACGCGCGACCACATGGCCCGGCCCTCGGCGATCGCGTCGACCAGGCGGGTGAGGTCCAGGTCGGTGAGCACCAGGTCGGCCGCGGTGCGCGCGGCCGGCGACTCGGCCCCCTCGACCCCCACGCCGACGTCGGCCAGCCGGATCGCCGCGGCGTCGTTCACCCCGTCGCCGGTCATGGCGAGCGTCGCGCCGGCCTTGCGCAGCGCCGACACGAGCAGAACCTTCTGCTCGGGGGAGAGCCGCGCGAACACGGCGGTGTCGGCGACCATCCGGGCCCGCTCGGCGTCCGAGGCCTTGGCCAGCTTGGCGCCGGTGACCACCCGGTCGGCGTCGGGGATCCCGGCCTCGGCGGCTATCGCGCGCGCCGTCTCGGGGTGGTCGCCGGTGGCCACGACCACCCGGACGCCGGCGGCCCGCAGCTGCTCGACGGCGCGCACCGTGGACTCGCGCAGCGTGTCGGCCAGCCCGACGAGCCCGCGGAAGGTCAGCCCGTCGGCCGCCTCGTCGAGCACCTCGGGCACGCCGTCGACTCCTCGGTCGGCGACGGCGAGCACCCGCAGCCCGGTGCCGGCCAGTTCCTTCACGCGGTCGCGCACGTCGGGGGCGTCGGCGCAGCGGCGGAGCACGACCTCGGGCGCGCCCTTGACCAGCAGGCGGCCGTCGCGGACGGCGACGGAGAAGCCACGGCCCGCCGCGAACGCCAGGCTCGCGTCCGGTGGGCCGTCCCAGGCGTCGCCGGCCGCGTCGAGGACGGCGCGGTCGGTCTCGTGCGACCGGTCGTCGCCGTTGCCCATGCCGGCGGCGGCCAGGCGGAGCAGCTCGTCCTCGCCGGTGTCGCCGTCAGGAAGCAGCCGGGCGACGCGCAGCCGGTTCTCCGTGAGCGTGCCGGTCTTGTCGAAGCAGACGGTGTCGACCCGGCCGAGCGCCTCGAGCACCCGTGCGCTGCGCACCACCGCGCCCCGGCGCGACAGCCGGCGGGCCGCGGCCTGCTGGGCGACGGTCGCGACCAGCGGCAGCCCCTCGGGGACGGCGGCGACCGCGATGGCCACCCCGGAGGCCACCGACTCCCGCAGCGGTCGGCGCCACAGCACGCTCAGCGCGGTGACGGCCGCGCCGCCGGCGAGGGTGACCGGCAGGACGGACCGGGTGAGCTCGCCCAGCCGGGCCTGCACGCCGGCCGGGGGAGCCGCGCCCCCGGCGGCGCGTGCGGCGCGCCCGGCCTGGGTCGCCTGGCCGACCGCGACGACCACGGCCCGGCCGCGGCCGGCCACCACCGTGGTGCCGTCGAAGAGCATGCAGGTGCGGTCGGCGACCTCGGCTCCGGGCGTCGCGGGCAGCGACTTGGCGACCGACAGCGACTCGCCGGTGAGGCCGGACTCGTCGACCTCCAGGTCCTCGGCCTCCAGCAGCCGGGCGTCGGCGGCCACGACGTCCCCGGCCTCCACGAGGACGACGTCGCCGAGCCGGATCGCGGTCGCGGGCACCTCCTCGGAGCCGCCGTCGGTCTCGCGGCGCACGCAGCTGTCCTGCTCGAGCAGCAGCTCCTCCAGCGCCGTCTCCGCGCGCAGCCGCTGCAGCCCGCTGACGAGCGCGTTGATGATCGTGACGCTGCCGACCAGGATCGCGTCGGTGGCGTCGCCGAGCACGGCGGTCGCCGCCGCTCCGGTGGCGAGGACGGGGGTCAGGGGGTCGGCGAGCTCGGCGGCGACCGTGCGGGCGAACCGGACCGGGCCGGAGACGACGGGGAGTTGCCCGACCCGGTGCGCCGCGGCGGTCAGGCGGGTGGGCGGCTGCTCGTCCTCGCCGGGCAGGTCGGCCAGCCGGCGCAGGACGTCGTCGGGTTCGAGCGCATGCCAGGGGGTGTGCACGGTGGGGGCGATGGCTCTTATACACATCT
>NZ_POQU01000029.1 GCF_002938425.1 Blastococcus atacamensis
GTTGGTTGATTATAGCATGTGGGTGGTGTTCGATTGTATCGGTTTCGTTGTTATGGATTTATTTTTTAAATGATCCGGCGAGCACCGAGATCGACCGGAGAAGCTTCGAAGGGGAAGAAAGGAGGGTATAAGAGACAGGAGGTCGGGGTCCGGCCCGATCACCTCGGCGTTGGCCTGCCACCAGGCCTGGACCGCGCTCGCCACGTCGGCGGCGGTGGGCGTCGCACCGGTGGTCGCAGCCAGTCGGCGCTCGGCGATGTCCCAGAGGCAGTCGCCCCGGACGACGACGTGCTCCTGCGCGGTGGGCGCCTGCGGCCAGTCGGGGAGGGCGACGCCGACCGGGGGAGCGGGTGCGGTCCGAGTGGCGGCGGACGGCGCTGCGGAGGACGGCCAGTCGGGGACGGCGCCGACCGGGGGTGCCTCGTCCGCCGAGGCGACCGCGGGGATGGCGACGACCATCGCCATCCCGAGCGCGGGTGGGGCGATGCCGAGGCCGACGCCCAGCGCGAGGGCCGCCGCGCGACGAGCCCCGGCCGGGAGCACGCGATGCAGCAGGTCGTCGGCCAGCTGCCCCGAGAGGCCGGGAAGGGCGGACGCCGCGGTCAGCGCGATCCCCAGGGCGCCCCAGCACCAGACGAGCCAGGCCAGCAGCCCGGCGACGTGGAGGACGAGCACGTCGGCCCCCGCCGCATCCACCGTCGCCTGGGCGCGGCTCAGCGCTGCGGCGCTCGTGGGGAGGGTCGGCGTCAGAGCGGCCAGCAGGGCGGCCACGGCGGCCATCCCCCCGGCGGTGCCGAGCAGTCGGCGAATCGACATCGTTCCTCCATACGTTGACGTCGCATCACTAAAGCAAGCAAATGCACGCAAACGCAAGGGTTAGAGCCATCTACGCTGTGGGGCATGCGATGGCAGCAGCTGTTCGCCGACCTGCAGGCGCAGTTCGAGGCCGCGGAGGACGCGGAGGCGCGTGCGGAGTGGGCCTCGCGCGCCCGCGCGGAGATGGGGGCGGTCCGGCTCGCCGACCGGCTGGCCGGATCCCTGGGTGCGCGGATCACGCTGGCGTGCCGGGGCGCGGGTCGGGTGAGCGGCGTGCTCACCGAGACCGGCAGCGACTGGCTGCTCGTGGCGGACGACCGCGGGCGCGACCAGCTGGTGTCAGTGGGCGCCGTGCGTGCGGTCGCCGGCCTGGGGCGCCGCAGCGCGGCACCGGGGGACGACGGGCCGGTGCGGGCCCGGCTGGACCTGCGCCGGGCGCTGCGGGGACTCGCCCGCGACCGGAGCGCCGTGCAGGTCGTGTTGGACGACGGCACCGTGCTGACCGGGACGATCGACCGGGTGGGCGCCGACTACGTGGAGCTGGCCGAGCACGCGGCTGACGAGCCACGGCGGGCCGGTGCGGTGCGCGAGGTGCAGGCGGTCGTCGTCGACGCGGTGGCCCTGGTGCGGCCGCTGCTCCCCGGATGGGACTGAGGCGTCGGTAGCGTCAGGCGCGCTGCTCGGCCGCGGCGGGATCGGTCGCTGCGGCCTCGTCGGGGACGGAGCCGGCGCGGGCCTCGGCGTACTTCTGCTGGATGAACCGCTCCAGCTCGTCCACCTCGACGCGCCACTGGCCGCGGCCGCCGATCTGGATCGCGATCAGCTCCTTGCGCCGAACCAGCGCGTAGGCCTGCGACCACGAGACGTTGAGGATCTCGGCGACGTCGTCGAGGGTCAGGAAGCGGGGCGTGGGCATCTGCGTCTCCATCCGGTCGCCACCCAGTGTGTCAGCCCCGGCGGGGGGCGTGTGCGTCCGTCCACACACGAACGTGTGCATGACGGATGCACGGGAACGTGTTCGTGTCGCATCATCTGCGTTCGAACGTCGTCAGCGGTCCGCAACGGCGTGCAACGCGCCCCTTCCCGGCGCTCGACGTGCTGGAAGAGGTGAGGCGCTGTGACCGCGCTCCGGAGCCCCGTGCCCGTCCCGGAGACCGAGCCGGCCGCCGGGCCCACGCCCCGCCGCGTGAAGGCCCCCACCTGGCTGGACCTGCGGCTGGTGCTGGGTGTCCTGCTCGTGCTCGGGTCGGTGCTGCTGGGCGCCCGGGTCGTCAGCGCCGCCGACGCCACGGTGCCGGTCTGGAGCGCTGCGCAGGACCTCGCCGCCGGGACCGAGCTGACCGCCGAGGACCTCGTCGTCGTCGACGTCCGGCTCGACGACGCCGCGAAGGCATACCTGTCCGGCAGTGCCCGCCCCGAGGGGAGCGTGCTGTCCCGCCCGGTCCGGGCGGGGGAGCTGCTGCCGCGCACGGCGCTGGAGGAGCCCGCCGATCTCGTGCAGCTGGCCCTCCCGGTCCAGGCCGGCTACGTGCCCCCGGGTCTGCGGCACGGCCAGCTGATCGACGTGTACGCGATCGCCGACCCGGCCGCCGGTGCGACCGGTCAGGGCGTGGGCAGCGTCGCCCTGGTGGTGGGCGAGGCCCCGGTCCAGGCGACGACCGGCGACTCCGAGGGGGTCCTCTCCACCCCGTCGACGACCATCCAGGTGGTCATCAGCGTGGCCACCGACGAGGTCGCCGACGTGCTCGCGGCGATCGCCGGCCGTCCGCTCGTCGTCGTCGCGCACGACACGGTCGACACCTCCGACGCCGCGGCGGAGCAGGCGCGCGCCGGTTCCGCCGCCCGCCCGTCCACGCAGGCGTCGCCCTCGACGACCGCTGCACCGGCCGCTCCGCCTGCGGTCGTCCCCGCGCCGGTCGCCGGGAGCGTGCCTGCGCCCGTCCCCGCGCCCGCCGGACCGGCCGGCTGATGGCTCTGCAGGTCTTCACGGCGGTCACCGGCGCCGGCTGGGAGTCCGAGCTCGTCGGGGCGCTGGACCGGGACGCCCACGGGGTCACCGTGGTGCGCCGTTGCGTCGACGTCGCCGAGCTGCTCGCGGCGGCTGCCACCGGTACCGGGCAGGCCGCCCTGCTCTCGGCCGAGCTGCGCCGGCTCGACGGCGAGGCGGTGGCCCGGCTGCACGCAGCGGGCGTCGCGGTCGTCGGACTGGTCGAGCCGGGCGACGAGCTGGCCGCCCAGCGGCTGCGGCAGCTCGGTGTCTCCTCGGTGCTCCCGGCCGACGCCGACCCCGACGCGATCGCCGCCGCGCTGCGCGAGGCCGTCGCGGGTGTACCGGACTCCGGGCGCGACGTCGCCGACCCGCGTGCCGCGCTCCCGGTGCCGGCCGAGCCCGACGTGCCCCCGGCGCAGCCGACCGGGCGGGGCCGGGTCGTCGCGGTGTGGGGCCCCACCGGTGCCCCGGGCCGCACCACCGTCGCCGTCGGCCTGGCCGACGAGGCGGCGCGGCTCGAGGTCGGGACCCTGCTCGTCGACGCCGACGTCTACGGCGGGGTGGTCGCCCAGGTGCTCGGGCTGCTCGACGAGTCGCCCGGTCTGGCCGGAGCGGCCCGGCTGGCCGGGACCGGCACGCTGGACTCCTCGGCGCTGACCCGGCTCGCGTGGGCGGTGCGCCCCGGGCTGCGCGTGCTCACCGGGCTGGCCCGCGCCGACCGCTGGCCGGAGCTCCGGCCCGGCGCGGTGGCCGCGGTGCTGGAGGAGGCCCGCCGGCTGGCCGCGCTGACCGTCGTCGACTGCGCCTTCAGCGTCGAGGACGACGAGGAGCTCTCGTTCGACACCGCCGCCCCCAGGCGGAACGGCGCCACGCTCACCGTGCTGGAGCAGGCCGACACGGTCCTCTGCGTGACCGGCGCGGACCCGGTGGCGCTGCAGCGCTGCGTGCGGGCCCTGGACCAGTTGCGGGAGGTGCTCCCCGACGTCGAGCCGGTCCTGCTGGTCAACCAGCTGCGCCGCGGGCCCGTGCCAGGGAATCCGCGCGAGGAGGTGGCGGCGGCGCTGGACCGGTTCACCGGCCGGCGGCCGAGGTTCTTCCTGCCCGCGGACCGCCGGGCCACCGATGCCGCGCTCGCCGCCGGCCGGACGCTGGCCGAGGTGGCGCCCGGATCAGCGCTGCGCGCGGAGCTGCGTGCACTGGCCGCCGAGGTGGCGGGCGTCCGCACGCCGGCGACCGGCCGGCCCCGGCTGCTGCGCAACCGGCGGGCGGGTTGACCGTTCGGGTGTCGGGGAACCGGCTCCCCGACGTAGCGTGAGGCCCCGGCCCGTGAGGAGAACGATGGTCGAGCGGCTCAGCACACTTGACGCGTCCTTCCTCTACCTGGAGGAACCCGGGACGCCGATGCACGTCGGCGGCGTCCTGATCCTGGAGACACCGCCCGGCGGGTTGGACGCGCTGGCGTCGCTGATCACCGCGCGCCTGCCGCTCGTGCCCCGCTACCGGCAGCGGGTCGTGGAGGTTCCCGGGCAGCTGGCGAACCCGGTGTGGGTCGACGACCCGGACTTCGACATCGCCTACCACCTGCGGCGGTCGGGGCTGCCGCGGCCGGGCACCCGGGCGCAGCTGCTGGACCTCGTGTCACGGCTGAACTCGCGACCGCTGGACCGCAACCGCCCGCTGTGGGAGGCCTACCTCGTCGAGGGGCTCACCGGCGGCAGGGTCGCCGTGGTGACCAAGACCCACCCCGCGCTGGTCGACGGGCTCAGCGCCGTCGACATCGGGCAGGTGCTCCTGGACGTCACACCGGACGCGCCGTTGCCCGAGCCGGTGGAGTGGCACCCCCAGCCCCTGCCGTCGGGGCTGGAGCTGGTGCGCTCGGCGCTGGAGGAGTACCGGCAGCGGCCGAGCTCCCTGGTCGACGCCGCCCGGTCCGCCGTCACCGATGCGAGCACCACCGCGGCCCGCCTCGGCGGCCTGGCCGGCGGGCTGCTGCGCACCGCCCGGTCGGCGATCATGCCGGCGCCGCACAGCCCCATGAACGCCCCGGTCGGTCGGCAGCGCCGGGTCGCGGTCGCCTCCGCGCCGCTGGACGACCTCAAGCGGGTGCGCAAGGCGCACGGCGGCACGGTCAACGACGTCCTGCTCACCGTGATGACCGGTGCGCTGCGCGAGTGGCTGCTGTCCCGGGGCGAGCCGGTGGTCTCCTCGACGACGATCCGCGCGCTGGTGCCGGTCTCGGTGCAGGACGAGGAGGGCGCGGCGGGCAGCCGGGTCACCTCGCACCTGGTCGACCTGCCCGTCGGCGAGCCAAATCCGCGCGTGCGGCTGGCCCGGCTCACCTACGCGATGCGCGGCATCACCCAGCACGGGGAGTCCGTGGGCGCCGACAGCCTCATCGCGCTCAGCGGCTTCGCGCCCTCCACCTTGCACGCCCTCGGCGCGCGGGCCGCCCGCGGCCTGTCCCGCCGGCTGTTCAACGTCGTCATCACCAACGTCCCCGGGCCGCAGGTGCCGCTGTACGCGGCCGGCGGCCGGATGCTGGAGGTGTTCCCGGTCGTGCCCCTGGCCCGCGGGCAGGGGCTGTCCATCGGGATGACGTCCTTCGACGGCACGGTCTTCTTCGGGTTCAACGCCGACCGGGACAGCGTCGGCGACGTCGACGTCCTTGCCGATCTCGTGGAGCAGGAGGTCGCCGACCTCGTCGAGACGTCGTCCTGAGCCGCTCCGAGGTGGCCGGGGTGCGGGCGGATACGGTCGCCCTTCCATCGACGAAGGGGGTGCCCGGGTGCGCGTGTACCTGCCGGCGACGACGAACGTGCTCCGGACGCTGGTCGACGAGGGGCGGCTGCCCGCTCCGCAGACCGTGTTCGCGGTGACCCCGCAGCTGCGGGAGTTCTACGCGGTGAGCGATGCCGAGGCCGACACCGAGGAGCTGGAGTACGCCGCGCTGCTCACCGCGGCTCGGGCGAGCCTGCGGCTGATCGACCTGGACCCGATGGCCGCCCGCCGCCGGGTGGTGCTGGCCGCCGACGTCCCCGACGGCTCGGTCACCGCGATGGACGACCCGCACGTCGAGCGGGGCGCGGCCCGGCTCACCTCCGAGGTGCGGCTGGCCGACGTCGCCAGTGCCCACATCGACGACGCGGACGCCGAGGACGACGTCCGCAAGGCGGTGAACGTCGTCCTGGAGGCCGACCTCGGCAGCGAGGACGCCCAGTTCGTCGTCGACGAGGCCGAGGGGCACGAGCTCGGGTGGTACGCCTCCCAGGAGATCGGCACCGTGCTCGAGCTCCTCTGACCGCGGAGGATCGGGCCGCCAGCGGATGCGGCCGCACGACCCGTCCGTAGGATCACGACCCGTCTGTCAGCGTCGACGTCGGGAGCGAGCACATGCAGTTCGGTCGGTACTACGAGGAGTTCGAGGTCGGTGCGGTCTACAAGCACTGGCCCGGGAAGACCGTCACCGAGTACGACGACCACCTGTTCTGCCTGCTCACCATGAACCATCACCCGCTGCACATGGACGTGAACTACGCGGAGAAGACCACCGACTTCGGCAAGAACGTCGTCGTCGGGAACTACATCTACTCGCTGCTGCTCGGCATGAGCGTTCCCGACGTCTCGGGCAAGGCGATCGCCAACCTGGAGATCGAGTCGCTGCGGCACGTGGCGCCGACCTTCCACGGCGACACCATCTACGGCGAGACGACCGTGCTGGACAAGACGCCGTCGAAGTCCAAGGACGACCGCGGCGTGGTGTACGTCGAGACCATCGGCTACAAGCAGGACGGCACGATCGTCTGCATCTTCCGCCGCAAGGTCATGGTGCCCAAGCGGTCCTACGGCGAGGCCCGTGGCGGCGAGCAGCCCGGCCGCCCGGAGCCCACGCCCCGCGGCTGATCCGCAGCGAGCGGGGCGTGCGCGCCGGTCAGTCCGGCAGCACGCCCCACCCGCCCAGCGTCTCCACCAGCCGCGGCGTGCAGGACAGGCCGGCGAGGGTGGCCGCGTCGGCGAACACCGCCTCGGTGGCGTCGTCCCCGGCCCGCGGGACGCCGTCGTCGTGGAGCAACGCGCAGGCCAGGTCCACGACGTCGTAGACGGCCGCGCCGGCGTCGATCCGCACCCGGCCGACCTCGCGCCCGGCGCGCACCTGCAGCCCGGTCTCCTCGAGCACCTCGCGCTCCACCGCCTCGGCCAGGCTCTCGCCCGGCTCGACCCGCCCGCCGGGCACCGACCACAGGCCGCGGCTGGGTTCCCGGCCGCGGCGGATCAGCAGCAGCCGGTGCGCGCGGTCGTGCACGATCGCGCCCACGCACGGCACCACCGGGCGCCCGTCGTCCTGCTTCCCGGGGGACACGCGCGCAGGCTACGCACCGGCTCGGCGTCGCTCTTGACGGATCGGGCCCGTTGCCACGACGGTTGTCCCCGATGAGTGCCTCTCCGGTGTGCCCCCGGTGCGGCGAGCTGCTGGCCGCCCGACTCGGGTCGGAGGCGCACGCCTGGTGCCACGTGCACGGCGCCGTCACCCCGTTGCACCACACCGCGCTGGTGGCCCACGACGCGATCGCCGCGGTCACCGCCGACGCGCGGGTCCCGGCCTGGGTGCCCGACCCGATGCCGTCGGGCTGGGCGGTCACCGGCCTGGCCTGGGGCGGCGAGCCGGCTGCCCGGGCCATTGTCGTCGACTGTGCCGGACCGGCCCCTCTCGGCGGCTCGGCGGAACTGGTGCTGGTGGCCGAGGAGCCCGGGACCGGCGTGGGCTGCGGCTACGCCGGACTGCCCGGCCTGGACCCGGGTGACGTCATCTCCGGCCCGAGCTCGGTCGTCGTCAAGGCGGCCGGCCAGCGCGCCCCGCTGTGGACGGTGCCGACCTCCGACGACCGCGCCGCCTTCGTGGGAGAGGCCTACGGCGTCTGGCTGTGGCTGGTCATGTGGCCGATGAACGCGGCCTGGCTGCTGGCCGAGCCGCTGGAGCTGCTGGACCTGCGTGACCGCATCTACCCCGACCTCCCGCTCGGCCCTCCGGGGGAGCACCTGCTGCCCGGCTGCTGATCCCCGTGGCTCCGGAACCCGATGGGCTCCCTCATGATCGGCGCGTCGGCCGGAGGCCTCCTGGGGCCTGTGTTACTCATGGGACGAACGCGTCCGCCGCACCCGGCGGGCTGTCCGAGCAGGTCGGTCCTGCCCCATGCCCTCACACCCCCGGAGGTGGCGGTGAACCTCAAGAAGGTCCTCACCTGGGTGGTCGTCGCCTTCGTGCTCTTCTACGTCATCCAGCAGCCGGAGGCCTCGGCCGCGCTGGTGCGCAACGCCGGTGAGGCGCTGGGCAGCGCGGCGTCGTCCCTGTCCGAGTTCGTCGGCTCGCTGGTCTGACGATGGCCGCGCCGGAGGGCGGGCCGTCGGAGCTGCCGGTCCTGCCGACCCGCGCCGAGAAGGACGTGCGGAAGTACGTGCTCGAGGGCGAGGAGCTCACGATCGCCACCCGGCGGCACTGGGCGGTGCTCGTCGCGCCGACGGTCCGTTGGCTGCCCGTGCTGGTCCTCGGCGGGTGGCTGCTGCTGCTCGACCCGGACAACCGGCTCACCACGACCGTCGGCCTGCTCGTCGCCCTCGCGGCGGTGGTGGTCTACGCCGTGCGCGTGGGCGAGTGGTGGATGCGGCACTTCATCGTGACCAACCGTCGGGTGCTGCTCACCTCCGGCCTCGTCGTCCGCAGCGTCACCCTGCTCCCGGTCCGCCGGATCACCGACCTGACGTGGAAGGAGACGCTGTTCGGCAACGTGCTCGGCTACGGCACCTTCCGCTTCGAGTCGGCCGGGAAGCTGAAGGCCCTCTCGGAGATCACCTTCCTGCCGCATGCCGAGGAGCTGTACCGGAAGGTCAGCCGCCTGCTCTTCACCAGCGGCGGCGACGACGAGGGCAACCCCGACGGCAAGTCGGCGGGCCGGCGGGACACCGCACCGATTCCCGGCCTGCCGCCGCGGCACGGCTGACCCGGCGGGTGCCCGGCGCTCCGGTGTGCGGCAGGCTGGCGGTGATGCGGATCGACCTGCACACCCATTCCTCGGTGTCCGACGGCACCGACAGCCCCGCCGAGCTGCTCGCCTCCGCGCGCGCCGCCGGCCTCGACGTCGTCGCCCTGACCGACCACGACACCACCGGCGGCTGGGCCGCCGCGGAGGCAGCCCGGCCGCCCGGGCTGACCGTCGTCCCCGGGATGGAGCTCTCCTGCCGCTGGTTCCCCTCCGACCAGCCGCCGATCAGCGTGCACCTGCTCGGCTACCTCTTCGATCCGCTGCACCCGGCCTTCGCCGCCGAGCGCGCCCGGTTGCGGGACGAACGGCTGGGGCGGGCACAGCGGATCGTCGAGGCGCTGGCCGCCGACGGTCACCCGGTGGACTGGGCGGACATCGTGGCGCACTCCGGCGGCGGGGTGGTCGGCCGGCCGCACATCGCCGGTGCACTGGTGCGCGGGGGAGCGGTGGCTTCGGTGGAGGAGGCCTTCACGTCGCTGCTGCACCACTCCAGCCCGTACTACGCGACCAAGGCCGACACCGACGTCCGTGAGGGCATCGCTCTGGTGCGCGCCGCCGGCGGCGTGCCCGTGTTCGCCCACGGGCTGGCCACCAAGCGGGGCCGGGTCGTGGGCGACGACGCGATCGTCGCGATGGCGGAGGCGGGGCTGCTCGGCCTGGAGGTCGACCACCCGGACCACAGCGACCGGGAGCGGGACCACCTGCGCGGGCTGGCCGCCGACCTGGACCTGGTCGTCACCGGGTCCAGCGACTACCACGGCAGCAACAAGACGACGCCGATCGGCGCCTGCACCACGCACCCGGCGGAGTTCGAGCGGCTGCTGGCGGCCGGCACCGGGACCACGCCGCTGGGCGACTGAGGCGGCGTCCCCGTCCCCGGCCGCCGCTACCGTGGCGGGCATGCGCAACCCTTCGGACGGCGGTGAGGCGCTGCTGCCCGGCATGCCGCGCCGGCTGCTGCGCGCCTCGCCGAAGTCGCTGGCCGACTTCTCCGACTGCCCCCGTCGCTACCGCTTCGCCAACGTCGACCGGCCGGTGCCGCCCCGGGGTCCCCGGTTCGCCCACCACACCGTCGGGACGGCGATGCACCAGGTGCTCTCCTCCTGGTGGGACCTGCCGGTCGAGCGGCGGACACCCGGAGCGGCCCGGCAGCTGCTGTACGCGGCCTGGAGCCCGGCGGGCTTCCGGGACGACGAGCAGTCCGACCGCTGGCAGGGGTTGGCGGCCGGCTGGCTCGCCGACTACCTCGCGGACGTCGACCCCACCGACGAACCACGGTCCCGCGAGCGCACGGTCAGCACGACCACGGAGCGCATGACGCTGTCGGGCCGGGTGGACCGGATCGACGAGCGCGGCGACGAGCTGGTGGTCGTGGACTACAAGACCGGCCGGACGCCCAGCACCGACGACGAGGCCCGCGGCTCGCAGGCCCTCGCGCTCTACGTGCTCGCGGTCCGCCGCACGATGCGCCGTCCGTGCACCCGGGTGGAGCTGCACCACGTGCCCTCGGGAACCGTCGCCTCCTTCGAGCACACCGAGCGGTCGCTGGCCAACCACGTCCGGCGGGCCGAGGACATCGCGATCGACATCCAGGCGGCCACGCAGGCGTTGGACGGGGGCCAGGACCGGGACGCCGCGTTCCCGGCCGTGCCCGGCGTGCAGTGCGGCTGGTGCGACTTCCGGCCCAGCTGTCCGACCGGTCAGGCAGCGGTCCCCGCCCGCGAGCCGTGGGCCTTCCTCGCGGATGAGTCAGCCGGCTGAGAACCCGCGGATCGCCAGCGATACGCCCAGGGCCGTCATCACGACGGCGATGACGGCGTCGAGCACCCGCCACGCCCCAGGCCGCGCGAACACCGGCCGGAGCAGCCGGGCGCCGAAGCCGAGCCCGGTGAACCACACCGCGCTGCCTCCCGCGGCCCCGGCGGCGAACCACCAGCGGTCGTCCGCGTAGGTGGTGGACAGCGAGCCCAGCAGGACGACGGTGTCCAGGTAGACGTGCGGGTTGAGCCAGGTGAGCCCGAGGCAGGCCGCCACCGTGACCGCCAGGGCCGTGCGCGCCCCCTCGGCGTCGGCCGCCAGTGCGCCGGAGGGGCGCAGCGCCCGCCGCGCGGCCAGAGCACCGTAGACGAGCAGGAAGGCGGCGCCGGCGAAGCAGACCGCCGTGAGCAGGCCCGGGCGGCTCAGCAGCAGCGCCCCGGCACCCAGCACGCCCGCGCAGATGAGCACCACGTCGGAGAGCGCGCAGAGGGCGACGACCACGCCGACGTGCTCGAGGCGCAGGCCCTGCCGCAGCACGAAGGCGTTCTGCGCCCCGATGGCGACGATGAGGGAGAGCCCCAGGCCCAGGCCGGCGAGGGCGGCGGTCCAGGCGGACGCGGGAAGCACCTCAGGCGCTGAGCGGAGCGGGTTCGGCCACCCGGTCGATCCCGGCCCAGACGATCGGTGAGCGGCGGGCGGCCCGCGGCAGCCGGAGGGTGGCCTGCCGGAACGCGTGCATCGCAGCGGTGGCCGCCGCGTCCGTGAGCGCGAACCCGGGCAGCGAGTACAGCCGCCGCGCCCAGCTCGGCAGCAGCGCCACCGAAAGCACCGCCAGCCCGCCCCAGGCCGGCTGCGCCGGGGTCAGGTACCGCACCCACGTGGGCATCGGCGGGAGCACGACCAGCCGGTAGGCGTCGCGCGCGGCGGTGGTCGCGGCCAGCTGTGGCCGTATCCGCTCGAAGTAGTCGGCCAGCTCCGCCACCGACGCGGGGACGTCGGCCCGCTGCACGCCGATGAGCTCGGCGGCGGTCACCTGCTCGGCCACGTACCCGTCGGCGTCGTCGTCGGACAGGTCCAGGCCGCCCCGGCGCGCCGCGGTGAGCAGCGAGTCGACCTCGCAGCAGTGCACCCACAGCAGGAGGTCGGGGTCGTCGACCCGGTAGGTGCGGCCGGTCGTCTCCTCGGTGCCGCCGAGCCGGCGGTGGATGCCGCGGACCTGGGCGACGGCGCGCACCGCCTCGGTGCGGGTGCCGAAGGTGATGGTGTCGACGTAGGCGGCAGTCCGGATCAACCGGGGCCAGGGCTCCTCGCGGAAGGCGCCGGAGAACCGGGCCACGCCGTCCATGGCCACCGGGTGCAGCGCCTGCAGCAGCAGTGCGCGCAGCCCGCCCACGGAGAACGACGGGTCGGCGTGCACCCGCCAGGTCACGCTGGCCGGTCCGAAGAACCCGAGCCGGTCCTCCTCGTCGGTCCAGTCCGCCGGTCGTGGCAGCCGGGTCATGCCGGGCTCACGCTCGTCCAGAAACCGCAGAGCACCTCGAGCGTGCGCGCCGGGTTCTCGACGGCGGGGGAGTGGATCGAGTTGTCGATGACCTCGTGCCGGGCACCGAGGCGGGCGGCCATGTCGGCCTGAACGTGCGGCAGCCAGGCGTCGTCGGCCTCGCCGTGGGCCACCAGCACCGGGATCCCGGTCGCCTTCAGCTCCTCGACCCGGTCGGGCTCGGCGAGCATCGCGTCGGCCATGCCGCGCAGCCCGGCGGCGGAGTTGCGCAGGAACCGGCGGGTGTAGAACTCGCGGGTCGGCGCCGGCACCGCCTGCGCCTTGGGGTCGGTCATCGCGAGCTGCTCCAGCGTCTCGTGCACCAGTGGCACCCCGCCGGCGTCGAGCAGCGGAGCGAGGTGGTCGAGCAGGTCCGCGCGGCGGCCGGTCAGCTGCGACGGCCCGGACCCGAGCAGGGTGAACGACGTGAACAGACCGGGCTCGGCGAGGACGGCCGCCCGCGTGACGAGGCCGCCGAAACTGTGACCGACGAGGTGCAGCGGCTCGCCGGACTCCTCTCGCACGGCGCGGCCGACGGCGACGACGTCGCTGCCGAGGACCTCCACCGTGTACTGCGTGGGGTCGTCCGGGCCGGGTGACTCGAACTGGCCGCGCTGGTCCATGGCGACCACGCGGAAGCCGGCCTCGGCCAGCGGGCGCAGCAGCGGAGCGAAGTCCTCCTTGCTGCCGGTGTAGCCGGCCACCATCAGGACGGTGCCGCGGGCGGCGGTCCCGCCGGTGTCCAGCGCGGCCAGCGGACCGGCGCCGCCGGGGAAGGTGCGTGCCGACGCGTCGTGCTCGGCGAGCTGCCGCAGGTCGTCGGGGGCGATGGCGAGGGACACGGGCATGGCATCGGAGCCGCCAGGCAGGACCATGGTCCCCAGTATTGGCCATCCTTCAGGGGCCCGCGCCGAGCCTGCGAGGCGTGGGGGGAAGGGTGGTCCTTCTTCAGCGGTAGCCGACGACCCGGTCGGCCAGCCGGAGCACGAGGGTGGGACCGATGGCGGTGACACTGCCGTCCGCGGGCAGCCCCCCGGAGGTGGAGCTGCCCACCTCGGCACCGGTGACGGCGTCGCGGGAGACCACCGCGTCGCCGTCGGGGACGGGTAGCACGCTGCCCTCGTCGTCGGGACCGGGCAGCGGCTCACCGGGCAGGCCCGTGGCAGGGGCATCCCACATGCGCTGCCCGGACACCGGGTCCAGCGCGGTGAGCCGGCCGTCGGCGAGGACCAGCACCGCGGCGGGGACCGACGTCTGCCGCACCGCGCGGTCCGGTCCGGCGGGAAGCGTCGTGAGCAGGGTGCTGTCGGCGGAGGCGAACAGCCGCGCCTCGTCGCCGGCCCGCACGCCCACCAGCCGACCGGCTCCCAGCAGGACGACGTCGTCCGGGTCGCCGACCACCAGGTCGCGCGTCCAGTGCTCGTCGCCGTCGAAGCCGTCGGCCAGCCGGAGCTGCACCGCGCCGCTCCCCGCGCAGTGCTGCAGCACCGCGACACCGGCGTCACCGACGGCGGCGTCCAGCACCCGGCACCCGGACGGGGGCGACCACCGCCAGCGGATGTTGTTTCCGGTCGGGTCGAGGGTGACCACCCCGGTCGGGCTGCTCGCCAGCACGATGCGGCTGGTCGAGCTCAGCGTCGCGTCGGCGCGGAAGTTCACGTTGCGGGTCCACGTCCGTACCCCGGTCCCGGCATCCAGGCCGACGGCCTCGTCGCAGCGGTCCTCGGTCCGGAAGACGGCCACGGCCACCCCGTCGGTCGCGGTCAGGCCGCACAGCCAGGCGTTCTCGCGGATGTAGTGCCAGGCATCCTCGCCGGTCGCCGGGTCCAGTCCCCGGACGCCGTGCGCGGAGCCCACCAGCACCCGGCCGTCCTCGACGACGTCCGCGGGGAGCGGATCGCCGTCGACCGACCAGACCTCGGAGACGGCACCGGCCGGCGCCCCCGAGGGGACGTCGGCCGGGTGCGCGGTGGTGCTGGAGGTGGCGGCCGCGTCGGAGCCGCGCCAGAGCAGCGCGGCGACGACGGCGAGCGCCAGGGTGGCCGCCGTCCAGATCCAGACCCGCAGCGGCGGGCGCCGGAGCCCGGACACGGCCACCCGGAGGTTCAGGACGCCGAGTCGGCAGCGCCGGCGGCGGAGCCACCGCGACCCGCGCCACCGCGACGGCGACGACGCCGGGGGCGGCTGGTGCCGCCGCCCTCCGCGGAGCCCTCGGCGGCGTCGCCGGCAGGAGCCTGCGACTGCGCCGGAGCGTCGGGGGCAGCCTCGGTGTCGCCGGCCCCGCGGGTGCGCTGACGGGGACGGCTCTTGCCCCCACCGGCGGGCTTGTCCTCGTCGGTGGTCCGGCCGCCGGGGCCACGGGAGTCGCCCCGTCCACCGGAGTCACGACCGGCCGACGCCGCCGGGCGGTTCCGCTTGCCCGTCTCGCCGAGGTCCTCGAGGGTCTCGGCCTCCAGGCCCTCGCGGGTGCGCTGCGAGCGGGGGAGCCGACCCTTCGCGCCCTCGGGCACGTCGAGGTCGGCGTAGACCCACGGCGAGGTGGAATAGGTCTCCGGCGGGTCGTCGAAGCCGAGCTCCAGCGCCTTGTTGATCAGCTGCCACCGCGGGATGTCGTCCCAGTCGACCAGCGTGACCGCGACGCCGGTGCTGCCGGCGCGGCCGGTGCGGCCGATGCGGTGCACGTAGGTCTTCTCGTCCTCGGGGCACTGGTAGTTGACGACGTGGCTGACGCCGGTGACGTCGATGCCGCGGGCGGCGACGTCGGTGGCGACCAGGACGTCGACCTTGCCGCTGCGGAAGGCGCGCAGCGCCTGCTCGCGGGCGCCCTGGCCGAGGTCACCGTGCACGGCGGCCGCGGCGAACCCGCGGTCGACCAGCTCGTCGGCGACCTTCTGAGCGGTGCGCTTGGTGCGGCAGAAGACCATGACCAGGCCGCGGTCGCGGGCCTGCAGCACGCGGGAGAGCAGCTCGGGCTTGTCGAGGTTGTGCGCCCGGTAGATGAACTGGGTCGTCTGCGGAACCGTCGAGCCCTCGTCGTTGCCGTGGGCGCGGATGTGGGTCGGCTGGGTCATGAACGTCCGCGACAGCGTGACGATCGGGCCGGGCATGGTGGCGGAGAAGAGCATCGTCTGCCGCTTCTCGGGGACCATCGCGAGGATCCGCTCGATGTCAGGCAGGAAGCCCAGGTCGAGCATCTCGTCGGCCTCGTCGAGGACCAGCGCCTTGACCTTGCCGAGGATCAGGTCGCCCCGCTGGGCGAGGTCGAGGAGCCGCCCCGGCGTGCCGACGACGACCTCGACGCCGCTGCGCAACGACTCGATCTGCGGCTCGAACGCGCGCCCGCCGTAGATGGCCTGCACGCGGATGCCGCGCTTGCTGCCGGCGGCGCCGAGGTCGCGGGCCACCTGCACGCAGAGCTCACGGGTGGGGACGACGACCAGTGCCTGCGGAACGCCGTCGCCACCCTCGGACGGCGGGGTGACCCGCTGCAGCATCGGAACGCCGAAGCCCAGGGTCTTGCCGGTGCCGGTGCGCGCCTGGCCGATGAGGTCGTTGCCGGCCAGCGCCAGGGGGAGGGTGAGCTCCTGGATGGCGAAGGTGCGGGTGATCCCGGCGTCGGCCAGCGCGGCCACGATGTCGGGGTGGACGTCGAAGTCGCTGAACAGCGGGCTGTCGGGGGCCACGGGTGCGCCGCCGAGCTCCCCGACGGTCTGCTCGAGCTCTTCGGGGGCCGGTGCGCCGGTCTCGGCGTGGTCCAGCTCTGCGGTGGGAGTGCCGGTGGGGGTCTGCTCGGTGGAGGTCAGTGCAATCGCCTCTGGTCTGCTGGGGGACCGGCTGCGGCAGCGGTGTCGCCGCCTCGCGCCGTCCCGGTCTGGTGTCTCGGGTCGGTTCCAGCGCCGACGCGGCCAGCAGAACCGGGCCTCGCTACAGCCCGGGAGACAGCCCCAGGGGCGTCGTCCAGCGGTCGTCAGCGCACAGATGTACGAGCGCGCCCGGAGGCTCGCCGATTCCCATGCTAGCGCGGGCACCGGTTAGCCTCTCCGCGCCGCGCTCCCCGATGTCGCGTCGGTCACTCGTCGGGGGCACCGCACCCACCGCTGTCGAACCGCAGGAGATGCCGTGCCCCCGGTCGAGAACGCGGCCGTCGCCGAGCTGCTGGGCGCCCTGGCCTATGCCGAGCTCACCGCGTTCGACCGGCTCGCCGAGGACGCGCGCATGGCGCCGACGCTCGTCGGGCGCGCAGCATTGGCCCGCATGGCGGCCGCGGAGATCGCCCATCACGTGCGGCTCGCGACGCGGCTCACCGAGCTGGGAATCGACCCCGCCGTCGCGATGGCGCCGTTCGTCTCGGCGCTGGACACCTTCCACGAGAGCACCCGGCCCAGCACCTGGCTGGAGGGGCTGGTCAAGGCCTACGTCGGTGACGGGCTGGCGACCGACTTCTACCGGGAGATCGCCGGTTTCCTGCCCGAGCCCGACCGCGGGCTGGTGCTGGAGGTCCTCGCCGACACCGGCTACGCCGACTTCGCCGTCCGCGAGGTGCGCGCCGCGATCGCGGCGAACCGCAAGGTCGCCGGGCGGCTCGCCCTGTGGGGGCGGCGGCTGGTGGGGGAGGCCATGACCCGCTCGCAGGCGGTCATCGCCGAGCACGAGGGCCTGACCGAGCTGATCGTCTCGGGCACCGGTGACCTGTCGGGCATCGGGCAGCTCATCGAGCGGATCACCCGGGCGCACACCGCGCGGATGAAGACGCTCGGCCTCAACCCCTAGAAGGACCCCGGTGCCCCCCACGCCTCGCACGCTCGGCGTGGGGCCCTGCACCGGGGCCGTTCCAGGTTGCTCAGTTGCTGCCGCTGGCGGTGATGAAGCCGACGCGGCGCTGGTCGGCCTGCGCGATCTCGACGTACGCGATCCGGTCGACCGGGACGAGGAGCTTGCGGCCTCGCTCGTCGACCAGGGTGAGCAGGCCGTCCTTGGTCGAGCCGGACATGGCCGCGGCCACGTCGGCCGCGATCTCGTCGGGGGACTTGGGGCTGTCGATGACCAGCTCCCGGGGCGAGTGCTGGACGCCGATCTTGACTTCCACGTGGGCGATGCCTCCTCGTTGGCGCTACTGCCCCCCAAGCTAGTCCAGACGGCGGCGCGAGGACCGGGCGAGCGGGTGCGCCCACAGCGAACGCAGAAGGACACCGTCCCTCTCAGCCCTCGCAAGCTCGGGCCGAGCCTCCGGACGGGGCTCAGTCGACGCGGGGGAAACCGGAGATGCCGCGCCAGGCCAGCGACGACATCAGCGCGACCGCCTCGTCGCGGGAGACCGTGCCCTTGCGGGGCAGCCACCACCGGGCGCTGCTCTCGGCGAGGCCGGAGAGGCCGGAGGCCAGCAGCAGGGCGCGCTCGGGGTCGGCGCCGGTGTCGGCGGCGATCACCTCGGCGATCGCCTCGACGCAGACCTGGGTGCCGCGGTCGACGATCGCGCGCACGTCGTCGTCGTTGCGCAGGTCGGACTCGAAGACCAGCCGGAAGGCCTCGCCGTCGGCGTCGATGAAGTCGAAGTACGCCCCGACCGCGGCGTCGACGCGCATGCGGTTGTCCTCGGTCCGGCCCATGGCCTCGCCCACCCGGTCGGCCAGCTCCGAGACGTGCTCCTCCAGCAGCGCGAGGTACAGCTCTCGCTTGCCCGGGAAGTGCTGGTAGAGCACGGGCTTGCTGACGCCCGCCCGATCGGCGATGTCGTCCATCGCGGCAGCGTGGAACCCGTGTGCGACGAAGACGTCCTGGGCGGCGCGCAGGAGCTGCAGCCGGCGGGCGCCGCGCGGCAGGCGGGAGGTGCGCCGACTGGCCGCGGCGGGGCGTGATGGCTGCATGGCGGGGAGATGTTACCGAGCGGTCCGGCACCCGCACGGCGGCGCGGTGGACAGCGTTACCTTCGTGAGTGATGTCCGAGGCCGAGCTGTCCACCACTCCGCTGCCGTCCCTGACGGGTGTTCTCCCGCCGTGGCCCGGCGCGGACGTGCCGGTGCGCGGGGGTGCGGTGCTCGTGCGGCACACCCCGTGGCGCGGTCCGGTGGACGCCCCCGAGGACGACGCGCCCCGGGAGCGGGCCGTGTACGTGCACGGGCTCGGCGGGGCGTCGACGAACTGGACCGACCTGGCCGCGCTGCTCGCCGTCCGGTTCGACGGCTGGGCGCTCGACCTCCCGGGATTCGGCCGCTCGCAGCCGCCGCCCGGTGGCCGCTACTCGGTCCGGGGGCACGTGCGCACCGTCATCGAGGTCCTCGAGCACGTCCGGTCGCAGCCGGGCGACGCGGCCGGCCGCCCCGTGCACCTGGTCGGCAACTCCCTGGGCGGGCTGGTCAGCGTGCTCGTGGCGGCCCAGCGCCCGGACCTGGTGGCGACGTTGACCCTGGTGTCGCCGGCGATGCCGGTCTACCGCGTGCCGCCGGCCTTCAGCCGCGCGCTGCTCCTTCTGCTGGTCCCGGGCATCCCGACCCTCGCCGAGCGCCGGCTGGCCGGCGTCGCTCCGGAGGACAGCGCGCGATCGATGATCCAGATGTGCTTCGGGAACCCTGCCGCGGTTCCGCCCGAGCGCATCGAGCAGGCGATGCAGGAGATGCGCGAGCGGGCCGGCCAGCCGTGGGCCGACCGGGCGCTGGCCAGGAGCATGCGCGGGCTCATCACGTCCTATCTCCGGGTCGGCCGGGCGAACGCCTGGCGGGCGGCCCGGAGCCTGCGGATGCCGACCCTCGTGATCTGGGGCAGTCGCGATCGGCTGGTCGATCCGGCCCTCGCCCCGCGCCTGGCGGCCACCGTCCGCGACTCCCGGCTGCTCCTGCTCGAGGGGGTGGGTCACGTGGCGATGCTCGAGGCGCCGGAGCCCACCGCCCGGGCCGTCCTGGCCCTCGTCGAGGAGCGACCCGCCACGGCGGGCGGGGCGGATGCGCCGGCTGTCGCCGACACGCCACGCAGCGTGAGACGCTGACGACCTGACGGCGGGTGCGTCGAGGACCAGGGAGAGCGGCCGGTGGGTGGACGTCTGACCGACGACCGGCCCACCCCTCGCCAGGGACCCCTGGTCGCCCACCGGGAGCCGCGGGTCCCGGGGCGCAGCCGCGGCCCCGAGCGCGGGACCAGCCGGGTGCGCCGGTTCGTGCGGCGCCACGGCTGGCGGGCCCACGCGATCCCCTTCCTCGTCGTCGCGACCGTCGTCGTGCTGGTGGACCTCGCCTTCCACCCACCCGGACCGGGCACCACGACCGCCGCACCCGCGCCGGAGCGCAGCGCCTCCGCGACGACGACCGCTGCGCCCTCGTTGCCCAGCACGCCGACCGCGCCCGCTGAGGGGGATGCGGGTCCGAGCGGGACCGTCGCACCGGCCGTCGCCGGCACCTATGTCGAGCGGGGCTCCGGCACCCTGTCGATCGTCGACGGCTCGTCGGAGGTCTACGGCACCGGGCCGCTGAAGCGCTTCGTCATCGAGGTCGAGGACGGCATCGGGGTCGACGGCCCCGCCTTCGCCGCGGCGGTCACCCAGACCCTCGGTGATCCCCGGTCCTGGGGCAGCGGCGGGCGGATGTCCTTCCAGCGGGTCGGGGCGGCGGAGGCGGCGGCCCGGCAGTACGACTTCCGCGTCAGCCTCGTCAGCCCCGGCAACATGGAGACCTACTGCCCTGGCGTCGGAACCGGGGGCTACACGTCCTGCCGCTACGGCGAGCGCGCGGTCATCAACCTCGCCCGCTGGGCCACCGCCGTTCCGCACTACGACGGCGACGTCGCCACCTACCGGCTGTACGTCGTCAACCACGAGGTCGGGCACGCACTCGGCAACGGGCACCAGGACTGCCCCGGTCCCGGCCAGGTCGCGCCGGTCATGCAGCAGCAGACCCTCGGCCTGGAGGGCTGCGCCAAGAACGCCTGGCCCTTCCCCTAGCCCGAACACTCGCCGAGCGCGCGGGACGCGGGGTCATGAGCCGCGCCGAAGCCCGCGGTCGGGGTCGGCAGAAGGAGGGGAGCGGCAGCGGGATTACCCGGGCCTGTCACGCTGTTCTTCCCACGAACGCCGGTCCTCTGGGCCGCTGTCCGCGACGTGAAGGAGCAAGCGTGTCCCTGCCACCGCTGGTGGAGCCGGCCGCAGACCTGTCGATCGACGAGGTCCGCCGGTACAGCCGTCACCTGATCATCCCCGACGTCGGCATGGACGGGCAGAAGCGCCTGAAGAACGCCAAGGTGCTCGCCGTCGGTGCCGGTGGCCTCGGGTCGCCGGTCCTGATGTACCTGGCCGCGGCCGGTGTCGGCACCCTCGGCATCGTCGAGTTCGACACCGTCGACGAGTCCAACCTGCAGCGCCAGATCATCCACGGCGCCTCCGACGTCGGCCGGTCCAAGGCCGAGAGCGCGCGGGACTCCATCAAGGAGATCAACCCGCTGATCGACGTCCGGCTGCACGAGACGCGGCTGGACAGCGACAACGTGCTGGACATCTTCAGCCAGTACGACCTGATCGTCGACGGCACCGACAACTTCGCCACGCGCTACCTCGTCAACGACGCGTGCGTGCTGCTGAACAAGCCCTACGTGTGGGGCTCGATCTACCGCTTCGACGGCCAGGTCTCGGTCTTCTGGAACGAGCACGGGCCGAACTACCGCGACCTCTACCCGGTCCCGCCGCCGCCCGGCATGGTCCCCAGCTGCGCCGAGGGCGGCGTGCTCGGCGTCCTCTGCGCGACCGTCGGCGCGATCCAGGCCACCGAGGCCGTCAAGCTCATCACCGGCATCGGCGAGACGCTGCTGGGTCGGCTGATGGTCTACGACGCCCTGGAGATGACCTTCCGCGAGATCAAGGTCCGCAAGGACCCGGAGGGTGAGCCGATCACCGGCCTCATCGACTACGAGACCTTCTGCGGCGTCGTCTCGACCGAGGCCCAGGAGGCCGCGGCCGGTGCGACGATCACCGTCGACGAGCTCAAGGACATGATGGACGCCGGCAAGGACTTCGAGCTGATCGACGTCCGCGAGCCCAACGAGTACGAGATCGTCTCGATCCCGGGTGCCAAGCTGATCCCCAAGGACGAGATCCTGTCGGGCCGGGCGTTGGCGCAGCTGCCGCAGGACAAGCCCATCGTGATCCACTGCAAGACCGGCGTGCGGTCGGCAGAGGCGCTCGCGGCGGTGAAGAACGCCGGCTTCAGGGACGCCGTCCACGTCCAGGGCGGCGTGACCGCGTGGGCCACGCGCATCGACAAGGCGCTGCCGACCTACTGACGCAGCACCCCGCTGCCTCCCACCGCTCGCACGCTCGCGGCGGGGCCCTGCGGCGGAGATCCACCACGTTCTGGCTGACATGTCGTGGTGTTGACATGTCAGCCGCAGGATCCGAGGGCCTGATCCGCTTCCCCGCCCCGGGAGCGGGTCAGGCCTTCGGCATGTTGACTGTCGTGCATGGCCGACTTCTCGCCCGTCGAGCTCCTGGAGCTCTTCCAGCGCGCCCAGAACCAGTTCACCGATCGCGTGGACGCCGTGGACCCCGACCAGTGGGAGGACCCGTCGCTCCCGGGGTGGACGGTCGCCGACCTGGTCGCGCACCTGGTCAGCGAGCAGCTCTGGGTCCCCCCGCTGCTGGCCGGTGAGCCCTACGCCGAGGGTCGGTTCCCCGACGAGACCACCGACCTGCTCGGCAACGATCCCTTCGTCGGCTGGGAGTCCGCAGCGGACGACGCGCTGTCGGCCTTCGCCGAGGACGACGCCCTGGTGCGCACGGTGCACCTGGAGCGCGGGCCCACCCCGGCCACCCAGTACATCCTGGAGATGACCTCCGATCTCACGGTGCACGCCTGGGACCTCGCGCACGCGACCGGCGGTGACACCGAGCTGGACGGGGAGCTGGTCACGGCTGCTCTCGTCTTCGCCGAGCAACTGCCCGAGGGCGGCGTCCCGGGTCTGTTCGACCCGCCGCTGGACGTCTCCTCCTCGGCGTCCCCGCAGACCCGCCTGCTCGCCCGGTTCGGGCGCAAGGACTTCTGAGCGGGCGGTGCGCAGGCCACGATGACCGGGTGACCGGAGCCGCGCTCGACGTCGACGAGGCAGTGTTCGACGCCGTGGACCGCATCCCGCCCGGGCGGGTCAGCACCTACGGCGCCATCGGCCGGCTCGTCGGCGTCGGACCCCGGCGGGTCGCCCGCGCGCTGTCGCAGGGCGGGGGAGCCGTGCCCTGGTACCGGGTCGTGCGGGCGGACGGCACGGCTGCCGAACCGGTGCGTGCCCGGCAGATGGAACTGCTGGCGACCGAGGGCGTGCCCGTGCGCAACGGGAGGGTGGTCCTCTCCGCCGTTGGCTGGCCGGACTGCTGAAGGACCCCGCTGCTTCCCACCGCTCGCACGCTCGCGGCGGGCCCCTGCAGCGGGGCCGCTCAAGCAGGCGGCAAGGGGTGCCGATCTGAGGGCATGAACGCGATGGCATGTCGAGCGGTCGCCCAGGCCGGGCTGGTCGCGGGGACCGCGTCCCTGGACGAGGAGCGCGCCTTCCCGCTCCTCCTGGTCGCGGGCTGGCTGACCACGGCGGCCGACCTGATGCTCGAGCAGGCGCTGCTGGACTCACTGGCCTGACCCGCCCACCCCGGCTGTCCTGTCCGACGCCGGAATGTCGGACCCCCGTGATTCCATCGGGGGGTGGCACAGCGGGGGGATGAGAGCGGTCCGGTCTACCGGCTGCTCGCCGGGGAGCCGCCGCGCACCACGGTGCCGGTGCTCGACCCGACGCAGCAGGCCGTCGTCGACCACCCGGCGGGGCCGCTGCTGGTGCTCGCCGGACCGGGAACCGGGAAGACGACGACGATCGTCGAGGCCGTCGCCTCGCGGATCGACGCCGGCATCGACCCCGAGCAGATGCTCGTCCTGACGTTCAGCCGCAAGGCCGCCGCGGAGCTGCGCACCCGCATCACCTCCCGCGTCGCGCGCACCATCCGGGAGCCGCTGGCCCGCACCTTCCACTCCTACGCCTACGGGGTGCTGCGCCGTGCCGCCGTGCTGCGCGGCGACCCGCCGCCCCGGCTGCTCACCTCGGCCGAGCAGGACGCCGTCGTCGCCGAGCTGCTGCGGGGCGACGCGGAGGGCCTGGGAACCGTGCGCTGGCCCGAGGACCTGGCGCCGGCGCTGGGCACGGAGGGCTTCCGCGCCGAGCTGCGCGACCTGCTGCTCCGGGCCACCGAGCGGGGCGTCGACTCCGCGCAGCTGGCCGCCTGGGGCCGGGAGAGCGGCAACGAGCACTGGGTGCACGCCGCGGCGTTCCAGCAGCAGTACGAGAACGTCAGCGACTTCTGGGTGGCCTCCCGCGGTGACGCCTCCGGCTACGACCCCGCGGAGCTCGTGCGCCAGGCGATCCTCGAGCTGAGCGAGGACCCCGAGCTGCTCCGCCAGGAGCGGGAACGGGCCCGCTGGCTGTTCGTCGACGAGTACCAGGACACCGACCCCGCGCAGGTGGAGCTGCTGGAGCTGCTCGCCGGCGGGGGCGGCAACCTGGTCGCCGTCGGCGACCCCGATCAGTCGATCTACGCCTTCCGCGGGGCCGAGCCCCGGGGCATCGTCGACTTCCCCGAGCGCTTCCGGCACACCGACGGCCGGCCCGCGCGCCGGGTCTCCCTCGGGGTGTGCCGGCGATCGGGCGAGGAGCTGCTGCGGATCAGCCGGCAGGTGGCCGAGGGACTCCCCGGGCCGTGGGAGCACCGGCGTCTCGCCGCCGGGGAGGGCACGCCGCCGGGGCAGGCCGAGGTGCACGTGTTCGGCTCGGCCGCGGTCGAGGCGGCCTACGTCGCCGACGTGCTGCGCCGGGCCCACCTGCTCGACGGCATCCCCTGGTCGGAGATGGCTGTGGTGGTGCGCACCGGCTCGGTGCTCGGGCCGTTCCGACGGGCCCTGGCGTCGGCCGGGGTACCGGTCACCGTCTCCACCGACGACCTGCCGCTGGCCGCGCAGCCCGCCGTCGCCCCCTTCCTGCGGTCGCTGTCCGCGCTGCTCCCCGGCGCGAGCGGCGAGCCTGCCGGGCTCGACGAGCCGGGCGCGGAGGCGCTGCTGGCCTCCGCCCTCGGTGGGGCCACGGTGCTCGACCTCCGCCGGCTCCGCCGCGCGGTACGGGTCGCCCTGGCGAAACAGGGTGTGGACGCCGCGGAGCGCGGTGCGCCGCTGGCCGACGCGTTGACCGATGCCGCCCTTCTGGAGGCGCTGCCCGAGCACGTCGCGCGCCCCGCCGCACGGGTGGCCGCGGTCCTGGACGCCGGCCGGCTCGCCCTGGCGCAGGACGGCACTGCCGAGGACGTGCTCTGGGCCATGTGGCAGCGCAGCGGCCTGGCTTCGCGCTGGGCCAGGGCCAGCGCCGCGGGAGGGACGTCCGGCGCGGTGGCCGACCGCGACCTCGACGCCGTCGTCGCCCTCTTCGACGCCGCCGCGGGCTTCGTCGACCGGCTCCCGTCGGCCGACGTCCGCGCCTTCGTCGACCACCTCTCCGCGCAGGAGCTGCCCGGGGACACGGGCGCCGCCCGCGCCGTGACCGGCGAGACGGTCCGGCTGCTCACCGCGCACGCCTCCAAGGGTCTGGAGTGGGAGCTGGTCTGCGTCTCCGGCGTGCAGGAGGGCGTGTGGCCCGACCTGCGCGAGCGGACGTCGCTGCTGGGCGCCGAGGTGCTCGTGGAGAAGGCGGCCGGCATCGACGGCGCCCGGACCGACCGCCGCACCCTCGCGCTGGCCGAGGAGCGCCGGCTGTTCTACGTCGCCTGCACCCGGGCCCGGCGCCGGCTGGTGGCCACCGCGGTGGAGGGAGCCCTCGACGGCGCGGACGCCGGCGCGACGGCGTCCCGGTTCCTCGACCTGGTGTCCCCGCCGCCGCCCGACGGGCGGCCGCTCACCGAGCTGCCGCGCGCGCTGACCCTGCCGGCGCTGGTCGCCGAGCTGCGCCGGGCGCTGACCGATCCGCACACCCCGGCCGCCCGCCGGTCGGCTGCCGCCTCGGTGCTGCGCCGCCTCGCCGACCAGGGCGTGCCGGGCGCCGCTCCGGCCCGCTGGTGGGGGCTGGCCCCGCTGTCCGACGACGCGCCGCTGGTGCCGGAGGAGGAGCCGGTCCGGGTCCGGCCGTCGGCCATCGAGACGTTCCAGCGCTGCCCCCTGCGCTGGGTGCTGGGGGCGGTCGGCGCCGAGGCGTCCCCCGATGCCACCCGCACGGTGGGCACCGCGGTGCACGAGGTCGCCCAGCAGGTGGCCGAGGGGCTCCCGGCGACCGGCGCCCGCGCGGTGCTCGACGCCGAGCTCGACCAGCTGGACCTCGGGCCCGGGTGGGCCGACCAGCGGCAGCGCACGCAGGCCCAGGAGATGCTCGAGCGCTTCCTCCGGTGGCACGCCGCCAACGGCCGGGAGCTGATCGCGGCCGAGGGCGACGTCGACGTCGTCGTCGGGCGCGCGCGCATCCGCGGCCAGGTCGACCGCCTGGAGCGCGACTCCGAGGGCCGGCTGGTCGTCGTCGACCTGAAGACCGGGAAGACCGCGGCCAAGAACACCGAGGAGCACGGTCAGCTGGCGGCCTACCAGGTGGCGATCGCCGCCGGCGGGTTCGCCGAGCACGGCACGATTCCCGGCGGCGCAGCTCTGCTGCAGGTCGGCACCGGCGCCAAGGCCAAGGAGCAGCACCAGGAGCCGTTGCCCGCCGGTGTGCCGGTGGGCGAGACCTGGGCCGGGCAGCTGGTCGCCGAGGTGGGCGAGGGAATGGGAGCCGGCACCTTCGAGGTGCGCACCGGCACGCACTGCTCCCGGTGCCCGGCGCGGCGCAGCTGTCCGCTGCAGGAGCCCGGCCGGCAGGTGACCGGATGAGCCGCCACGAGGACGGACAACTGTCCTTCGACGACCTGCTGGCCGAGGCGTCCGCGCCGGAGCCGGCCGTCCGCCGGATGCTCACCCCCGCCGAGGTCGCGGAGCGCTGCGGCCTGGCCTACGCGCCCTCGGACGAGCAGGCAGGTGTCGTTCGCGCCCCCGCGGACCGGCCGCTGGTCGTCGTCGCCGGTGCAGGGTCGGGCAAGACCGAGACGATGGCCGCGCGGGTGTCCTACCTGGTGGCGAACCGGATCGTCGAGCCCGAGGCGATCCTCGGCCTGACCTTCACCCGCAAGGCGGCCAGCGAGCTCAACGAGCGCATCCGGCTGCGGCTGGGGGCGCTGGCCCGCCACCCCGACACCGAGGACGACCTCCGCGAGCGGCTGGCGATCGCCCAGCCCACCGTGTCGACCTACCACGGCTACGCGGCCGCGCTGGTCGCCGAGCACGGTCTGCGGATCGGCGTGGAGCCCGGCGCCGGCGTGCTCGGTCCGGCCATGTGCTGGGGGCAGGCGGCGACAGTGGTGTCCGCCTGGACCGGCGACATGTCCGACGTGCCGCTCACCCTGCTGACGACCGTGGAGGACGTCCTCGCGCTGGCCGCGGAGATGGGCGAGCACGACGTGACCCCTGCCGCGCTGCGGAACTGGACGGCGCGACTCGAGGCCCAGATCGCCGGCTACCCGGACGCACCGAAGAAGAAGGGCCCCTACGCCGCGGTCACCGACATGCTCGCCCGGCAGAAGGCGCGGGTGGCGCTGCTGCCCCTGGTCGAGGGCTTCGAGGCACGCAAGCGGTCGCTCGGGTCCATCGACTACGCCGACCAGGTCGCCTACGCCGCTCGGATCGCTGTCGCCTCACCGGAGGTCGGCCGTCGGGAGCGGGCGCGGTGGAAGGTCGTCCTGCTCGACGAGTACCAGGACACCAGCGTCGGCCAGCTGCGCATGCTCGAGGCGCTGTTCGGCGGGAGCAGCGGACACCCGGTGCTGGCCGTGGGCGACCCCCGGCAGTCCATCTACGGCTGGCGCGGAGCCTCGGCCGGGACCATCGAGCGGTTCGCCCGAACGTTCCCCGGCCTGCCGGGCCGGCCGGCCGAACGGCTCACCCTCGCGACCAGCTGGCGCAACGACGAGGCGGTGCTGGCGGTGGCCAACGCCGTCTCGGCGATGCTCCCCGAGCCGGCCTCGCCGTTGCCCGACCTCGCCCCGGCGCCGACCGCCGGTGGCGGCTCGGTCACCGTCGGGCTGTACGAGACCGTCGCCGACGAGACCGCCGCGCTGGCCGACCGGCTGGCCGCCTGCTGGAACGGCACGGACGCCGTCGTGCAGCCGCGTGCCGACGGCCGTCCGCCGTCGATGGCGGTCCTCGTGCGCACCCGCAAGCAGCTGCCCGGCATCGCGGCGGCGCTGCGGGAGCGCGGCCTGCCGGTCGAGGTCGTCGGCCTCGGTGGGCTGCTGGAGGTGCCTGAGGTCTCCGACGTCGTCGCCACCCTCACCGTCCTGGTCGACCCGACGGCCGGGGACGCCATGGGCCGGCTGCTGACCGGTGCCCGGTGGCGGATCGGACCGCGCGACCTCGCCGCACTCGAGGCCCGCGCCCGCGCCCTGGTGCGCTCCCGCCGTCCCGCCCGGTCGGGCGACGGCGAGGAGGCCGCCGCCGCTGCCGCCGAGCCGCCGCAGGAGCGCGGCAGCATCGTCGAGGCGCTCGACGACCTCGGCGACGCGGAGCAGTACTCGCCGACCGGCTACCGCCGGATGCGCCACCTGGCCGCGGAGCTGGCCTCCCTGCGCGGTCGGATCGGGGAGTCGCTGCCCGACCTCGTCGACGAGGTCGCCCGGACCCTGGGTCTGGAGACCGAGCTGGCCAGTGCGCCCGGCGTCAGCCCCGCCGGCGCCCGCGCGCACCTCGACGCGCTGCACGGGGTGGCCGCCGAGTTCACCGAACTCGCCGAGCTGCCGTCACTGCCGGCGTTTCTGGGGTACCTCCGCGACGCCGAGCAGCGCGAGCGGGGTCTCGAGCCGGGGGAGGTGGCGGTGAACCCGGAGGCGGTCCAGCTGCTCACCGGCCACTCGGCCAAGGGCCTGGAGTGGGACGTCGTCGCCGTGCCCGGCATGACCACCGACCAGTTCCCCGCGCGCAGCAACGCCAGCGACTCCTGGATCAAGGACCCCGGCGCGGTCCCGGTCGAGCTGCGGCTCACCGACCGGGAGGAGCTGCCACGCCTGAAGCTGCCGGTGCCCGGTTCCGGGGACCAGGCGGTGGTCCGCGATGCGCTGGAGCAGTACGTCCAGGACTGGAAGGACTTCGGCCGCGACGAGGAGATCCGGCTCGGCTACGTCGCGGTCACCCGCGCCAAGCGGCTGCTGCTGTGCTCGGGCAGCTGGTGGCGCGACGGCGTCAAGCCGTGCGGGCCGTCGTCCCTGCTGAACACGGTCAAGGACGCGTGCGACGCCGGCGCGGGCACCGTCGTGCAGTGGTCACCGGCGCCGGAGGAGGGTGCGACGAACCCGGCGCTGGAGGAGTGGGCGGTCGGCGTCTGGCCGGTCGACCCGCTCTCCGAGCCGCGCCGACGGGCGCTGACCGCGGCCGCCCAGCTGGTCGAGGGCGCTGCGCCGCACCCGCTGGACCCGGAGCGCAGCCTCGGGGGCGAGGACGACCTCGTCGACCAGTGGGTGCGTGACGCCGATCTCCTGCTGCGGGAGCGGGCCCGCCACGCGAGCCCGACCGTCGACGTGCCGCTGCCCTCGCACCTGTCGGTGTCGGCGCTGGTCACCTTGCGCCGGAACCCCGCCGAGCTGGCCCGCCGCCTGCGCCGACCGATGCCGGCCGCGCCCGCGCCGCAGGCCCGCCGGGGCACCGCGTTCCACGCGTGGCTGGAGGAGCGGTTCGGGGCCGCGCGGCTGGTGGACCTCGACGAGCTGCCCGGCTCCGGCGATGAGCTGGCTGCGCCCGACGACGCGCTCGCCGAGCTCCGCGAGGCGTTCCTGGCCAGCGAGTGGGCCGACCGCCAGCCGGTCGAGGTGGAGGTGCCGTTCGAGACGCCGCTGGGACCGCTCATCCTGCGCGGACGGATCGACGCGGTCTTCCAACGGGAGGACGGCGGCTTCGAGGTCATCGACTGGAAGACCGGGCCGCCGCCGTCGGGTGGGGAGCTGGCCGCCGCCGGGGTGCAGCTGGCCGCCTACCGGCTGGGCTGGTCGCGGTTGACCGGCGTGCCGGTGGAACAGGTCAGGGCCGGCTTCCACCACGTGGCGGCCAAGGAGACGATCCGCCCGGTCGACCTGCTCGACGAGGCCGGCCTGCTCGCGCTCGTCATCGGGGACTGACCGCGGCAGCGAGAGCGGGGAGTGCTTCCGGGCGTGGACCAGAGCGCGACGTCCCCGCGCTCGGTACCCGCTGCGGCTCAGCTCGAGGCGACGCGGTCCAGGATCGCGGCGGCCAGCTGCTCCGGAGCCTGCTCGGGGATCCAGTGCGTGATTCCCGGCAGCTCCACGAAGCGGTAGTCGCCGGTCACGAACTCCTCGCACGCCTGCGCCGCCGTCCGCCCGATGGCGGCGTCCTCGTCGCTCCACACGTATGTCGTCGGCACACCGACCTTGTCCACCCGGATGTCCGAGCTCATCGCGCGGTACCAGTTCAGGGCCGCGGTGAGCGCCCCCGGGGCGGACAGCACCGCCACGTACTCGTCGGCCGCCTCGGGGGAGACCCCGGTCTCGCCCGACGTGCCCAGCAGCATGCGGCGCAGCCGCCGCGCGCCGTCCTCCAGCAGCACCTCCTCGGCCTTGCCCTGCTGCCAGAACAGCCGGATGTAGGCCGAGCGCTCCTTCTGCTCGGGGTCGACCCGGAAGGCGGCGGTGTAGGCGGCCGGGTGGGGCACCGACACCGCGGTCAGCGAGCGCACCCGGTCGGAGTGCCAGGCGGCCAGGGTCCAGGCCACGTTCGCGCCCCAGTCGTGTCCCACGACGTCGGCGACCGGGATCGTCAGCGCCGTCATCAGGTCGGCCGTGACCTGCGCGAGGTTCTGCATCGCATAGGCGTCCACGTCGGCCGGCCGCGCGCCGGGGGAGTAGCCCAGCTGGTCCGGGGCGTAGGTCCGCAGCCCCGCCTGGGTCAGCAGCGGCGTCACCGCCGCCCACGACGCCGAGGTCTGCGGGAACCCGTGCAGCAGGAGCACCGGCCGACCGTCCTCGGGACCGTCGACGCGCACGTCGAAGGTCAGGTCGCCGACGTCGGTGCGCAGCAGCTCTCCGGGCATGGGAGCGACGCTAGTGGGCGGCGGCGGACGGCGCCCGAGCCGCCCGGTCGGCTCGTGGAGGCGCCGGTTCCTCGACCTGGCTCAGCCCAGCGACACCGCGTACTCGTGCACGCGGCGACCCTCGGGGGAGAGGTGCAGGGCGTGCGGCGTCATGCCGATCCTCCGCGCGACGGCCACCGATGCGTCGTTGCCGTCCTGGATCATCGAGACCAGACGCGGCACCGAGAGCTTCCGCGCCCGCTCGACCGCCATCCCGGCCGCCACGGTGGCGATGCCCCGCCCCCAGAACCGCCGTCCCAGCCGCCAGCCGAGCTCCAGCTCGCTCTCTGGACCCCAGGGCCGGCTCCAGGGCAGCAGACCGGTGAACCCGGCGACCTCGCCGTCGGCCACGACCGTGAACAGGCACAGGCCGGTCGACGCCGCGAGCGACTGCTGCCGACCCACCAGCTCGACGTAGGCGGCACGGTCGCGCACCTCTCCGGTGCCGATGAACCGCATGACCTCGGGATCGTCGAACAGCGCGTGCCAGACGGCCGCGTCGTCGTCGACCGGCACGCGGAGCAGCAGGTCGGGCACGGTGCCGACGCTAACCGCCGCGGCCGCGCCACTACCGTCAGCAGCCGTGACCAGCAGCCCTGAGCGCGAGTTCGTGTCCGCCCACCTCGACGACCTGCACGCCGACCTCGACGCCTGGCTGCGGATCCCGTCGATCTCCGCGGACCCCGCGCGCACCGACGACGTCGCCGCGAGCGCGGCCTGGCTGGCCGAGGCCCTCACCCGCACCGGTTTCCCGACGGTGGAGATCTGGCCGACCGCCGGCGCCCCCGCCGTCTTCGCCGAGTGGCCGTCCGCCGATGCCGACGCACCGGTCGCGCTCGTCTACGGCCACCACGACGTGCAGCCGGTGGACCCGCCGGAGCTGTGGGTGCACCCGCCGTTCGAGCCCACCCGCGTGGACGGTCCCGACGGGCCGGAACTGCACGCCCGCGGCGCGATCGACGACAAGGGCAACGTCGCCTTCCACCTACTCGGCATCCGGGCGCACCTCGCCGCCACCGGCCGGGACACCCCCGCCGTCACGGTGAAGCTGTTGATCGAGGGCGAGGAGGAGTCCGGGTCCCCCCACTTCGAGGCGCTGCTCGCGGAGAAGCGCGACCGGCTGGCCTGCGACGTCGTCGTCGTCAGCGACACCGGCATGGCCGCACCGGACGTGCCCAGCGCCGTGACCGCGATGCGCGGCCTGGCCGACGCCGAGATCACCCTGCGCGGCCCGGCGGTCGACCTGCACTCCGGCTCCTTCGGGGGTGCGGTGCCCAATCCGCTGCACGCCCTGGCCGAGCTCATCGCGAAGCTGCACGACGACTCGGGGCGCGTGACGATCCCCGGCTTCTACGACGCCGTCCGGCCGCTGTCGGACCGTGAGCGGGAGCTGATGAGTCGCGTGCCCTTCGACGAGCAGGCCTGGCTCGCCGGCCCGGCCGCCTCGCGGGCCACCTACGGCGAGGCCGGTTTCAGCACGCTGGAGCGCACCGGGGCCCGGCCGACCGCCGAGGTCAACGGCATGTGGGGCGGCTACACCGGCCCCGGGCACAAGACGATCATCCCCGCCGAGGCGCACGCGAAGGTCACCTTCCGGCTGGTCTCCGACCAGCGACCGGAGGACGTCGGACCGCTGCTGCGGGCCTGGGTCGCGGCCAACGTCCCGGACGGCATCGAGGCCGAGGTGCACACGCCGCCCGGTGGCGTCGCGCCGTGCGCCAGCGACCTGGACTCCCCGCACATGGACGCGCTGCTGGCCGCCATCGGGCAGGCGTTCGACACCGACCCCGCCGACGTCCTGTTCACCCGCGAGGGCGGCAGCGGACCGGAGGCGGCCATCGTCGAGGCCCTCGGTGCCCCGCTGCTGTTCCTCGGCGCCGGGTTGCCGACCGACCGCATCCACTCGCCGAACGAGCGGGTGCTGCTGCCGATGCTGTACCGCGGCGCGGAGGCCGCAGCGCACCTGTGGCGCGAGCTGGCGGCCCGCCGGGCGGGCTGACCCAGGGCGACCGCCGCGCCGTCGCACCCGATGAGTTCTCCGCCGCGTCGGGGTCCACCACCCGACGATCGATCGACCCCTCGGGAGCACGGCATGGGCCTCATCCACATCGAGCTGTTCGCCACCCTGGACCTGGTCGCGTAGGCGCCCGGCGGGCCGGACGAGGATCCGGCGGGGTACCCGTTCGGCGGCTGGCAGGCGCCGTTGATGGACGAGGTCTCCTCGGCGCAGATCGGCGCCGCGTACGAGGGCACGGACGCCCTCCTGCTGGGCCGGCGGACGTACGACATCTTCGCCGCCTACTGGCCGCACCAGCAGGGCGGCGAGGACGGCGACATCGCCACGCTCGTCAACAGCGTGCCGAAGTACGTGGCATCGAGGGGCACGCCGGACCTCTCGTGGGCCGGGTCGACGCGGCTGGGCCCGGACCTCGTCAGCGCGGTCCGCGAGATCCGGGACCGGCACGAGATCGTCAAGGTCGTCGGAAGTCTGGACCTGGTGCAGACCTTCCTTCGCGAGAAGCTGTTCGACCGCCTGGATCTGTGGGTGCACCCGGTCGTGCTCGGCGTCGGCAAGAAGGTGTTCGACGGCGGCGCGGTGCCCACGAACGTGAGGCTCCTCGAACCGCCCGCCGCCGGGCCGAAGGGCACCGTGCACCTGCGCTACGGGCTGGCCGAGGGCACGCCCGGCACGGGGGACATGAGCGCCCGCGACCGCGGGGTCGGGCGCGGCTCGTGAGGCGACCGGCTAGCGGAGTGTGCCGACGACGACGGTCGCGCCCCGCTCGTCGTCGACCTCCAGCCGGGAGCCCAGCCCCGCGGCGGTGACCAGCTCGAGCGCGGCGGCCGTCTGAGACTCGCCGCACTCGAACAGCAGCGATCCGCCGGGGGCGAGCCAGGCACGGCTGTCGGCGGCCACCCGGCGAGCCAGCTCCAGCCCGTCCGGGCCGCCGTCCAGGGCGCTCCGCGGCTCGTGGTCGCGCGCCTCCGGTGGCATCAGCGCGATGGCGTCGCTCGGCACGTAGGGCACGTTGGCGGCCAGGACGTCGATGCGCCCGCGGAGCGGCGCCGGGAGAGCTGCGACCAGATCCCCCTCGTGCACCGGTACGCCCGGGAGATTGCGGCGGGCACAGGCCACGGCCGCCGGGTCGACGTCCGCCGCGTGCAGCTCGATGCCCGGCACCGCGTGCGCGATCGCGGCGCCCACCGCACCGGATCCGCAGCACAGGTCGACGACGACGGCGCCGGGCCGGGCGAGCCGGACCGCCTCCGCGACCAGCGCCTCGGTGCGGCGGCGCGGCACGAAGACGCCCGGCGCGACGGCGATCCGCAGACCGCAGAACTCCGCCCAGCCCAGCAGCACCTCCAGCGGTGTTCCCGCCACCCGCCGCTCGACGAGCGCGTCGAGTTCCCGGTGGTCCGCTGCCGCGGCGGTGAGCAGTTGCGCCTCGTCCTCGGCGTAGACGCATCCGGCGGCGCGGAGCCGGCGGACGATCTCGACCTCGGGGGACTCGGACTGCACAGGGCCTCCGGACACGGTGGGAGGTGCGGGCGACGACCTAGGCTGGCGGGGTGACCGGAGCCGGGCAGACCCCTCCACCGGGCTGGTACCCCGATCCCGGCGGCGAGGCCGGCATGGTCCGCTGGTGGAACGGCGTGGCCTGGTCCGACGTCATGATGCCGTCCGGGCCGGGCGTCGCCGTGCGTAGCGTCCCCGGAGCCGCTGCGCCCCGAGCTGCCGAGCCCGCACCGGTTCCGCCTCTCACGGCGCCCGACCGCTCCTCCGGGCCCTCGCGCGCGTGGACCGCGGCCGTGGCGATCGTGGTCGTGGTCGCCGCCGTCATCGGCACCGTGCTCGCGCTGCGGTCCGGGGACGACACCGATCGGACCGCCACCCCGCCGTCCACCGGAGCGGATCCCGCGCCGCCGCCGGCGGCCGGACCGACCTTCCCGCCCGGCACCGTGCGGATCATCGACCGGGCCGCGGGGATCTCCTACCCCTACCTGGGGGAGGGGTGGTCGGAGTTCACCCTCGGCTGGATGCTCGAGACGACGGAGACGACCGGGCAGTACTTCACCACGCAGGACGACACCCCGGACGGCGGCGTCTTCATCTCCCAGTGCACCTCCGGGCCGGTGTCCCCCGAGTACGCCGGAGCGGGCGGCGACCTGCAGGCGACGGTGACGCGGCTGGCCACGAGCGTGCGGGGCAACTACTACCCGGGGCCGAACGAGATGGAGGTGCTGCGCGACGAGGCTCGCACCGTGGACGGTCGTGCGGCGCACCTCTACGAGTTCGAGCTGAGCTGGGACGTCGAGGGCTACGACGCCACGGGTGAGCGTGCCGCACTGCTGCTCATCGACGTCGGGAAGCCCGAACCCGCACTGCTCTACGTCTCCATCCCGAACACCCACGCCGAGCTCTACGGCGTCATCAACCGCGTGATCGACGCCGTCGACGTGCTGTGACGCCCGGGATGATCAGGAGACCTGATCGTTCCGGGTCCTGGCTCACCGTCGACCGTGAGGCAGGACCCCACAGGGTGAGCCAGGACGCGACCGGACGGCGTGGGCTCATCGTCCGCGGTTAGTGTCGGACGTGTGACTGCGGCTGGTACGGAACTGACCCTGCGGCACCCGATCGAACGGTTCACGCTGGACAACGGGTTGCGGGTCGTCCTCGCCCCCGACCGCAGCGTGCCGGTGGTGGCGGTGAGCGTCTACTACGACGTCGGGATGCGCAACGAACCCGAGGGGCGGACCGGCTTCGCCCACCTCTTCGAGCACATGATGTTCCAGGGGTCGGCGAACGTCGCCAAGATGGAGCACGCCCGCCTCGTCCAGGCCGCGGGCGGCACCTTCAACGGGTCGACCCACCAGGACTACACGAACTATTTCGAGGCGCTGCCCGCCGAGGCGCTGGAGCGCGCCCTGTTCCTCGAGGCCGACCGCATGGCGGCCCCGGCCATCACCCCCGAGAACCTCCGCAACCAGATCGACGTGGTCAAGGAGGAGATCCGGGTCAACGTGCTCAACCGCCCGTACGGCGCCTTCCCCTGGCTGCAGCTGCCGCAGGTCGCGTTCGAGACCTTCGCCAACACCCACGACGGCTACGGTTCGTTCGTCGACCTCGAGTCCTCCACCGTCGACGACGCCATGGACTTCTTCCACCGCTACTACGCGCCGGGCAATGCCGTGCTGTGCATCGGCGGGGACCTCGACGTCGCCGGGACCGAGGAGCTCGTGCGCCGCTGGTTCGGCCCGGTGCCCGCGCGCGACGTCCCCCCGCTGCCCCCGACGGGGGAGCCGTCGCCGACCACCGTGCGCTCGGCCGTGGTCGAGGACGCGCTGGCCACCGCCCCCGCGCTGGCGCTGGGCTGGCGGGTGCCCGACCCCGTCGGTGACTTCGAGACCTACCTGGGCACCGTGCTCCTCGCCGAGGTCCTCAGCGAGGGCGACGCCTCCCGGCTGGAGCGGCGGCTGATCCACGGCGACCGGACCGCCATCGCCCAGAGCAGCTATGTCGGCCTCTTCGGCGACCCGTTCGACGTCCGCGACGCCACGCTGCTGACCACCCAGGTGCACCACCCGGCGGGCGTTCCCGCCGAGCGCGTCACCGCCGCGGTGCACGAGGAGATCGACCGCATTGCGCAGGACGGCGTCGATGCCGACGAGCTGCGCCGGGTGCAGGCCCGGGCGGAGGCGCAGCTGCTCCAGCAGTCCGACTCGATCCTGGGCCGCACGCTGTCCTTCGCCGCGGCCGAGCTGATCCACGGCCGCGCCGAGCTGGCCGGCGAGCTGGCCGCGCGGCTCGCGGCCGTGAACCCCGAGGCGGTGCAGGTGGCGGCCCGGGGACTGGATCCCGACACCGTCGCCATGCTGGAGCTCCGCCCGGCGGGAGGACCCCGATGACCGACGTCCAGACCTCGTTGATCCCGCCGCTCGGTGAGCCGCGGCCGCAGCCGGTTCCGGTGGCCGAGGAGACGACGCTCCCCAACGGGCTGCGCGTCGTCGTCGTCCCGCGCCCCGGTGTGCCGCTGATCGAGCTGCGCCTGCGGGTGCCGTTCGCCGCGGCGAGCCCGCGCAACGCCGGGGTGCATGCCGCCCGCGGCGCCGTCCTCTCCGGTGCGGTGCTCCTGGGCACCCAGCAGCACGACCAGACCGAGATCGCCCAGCTCCTGCAGACCCACGGCGCCGAGCTCTCGGTGGCCACCGACGCCGACCGGCTGGTGTTCGGGACGACGCTGCTGCCGGGCGGCCTGGCGCCGGTCATGGGCGTGCTGGCCGAGCTCCTCACCGGCGCGAGCTACCCGGCCGGCCAGGTCGAGGGGGAACGGGACCGGCTGGCCGAGCGGATCGCCATCGCCCGCTCGCAGCCCGGGACCATCGCCCGCTCGGCGCTGGCCAGGCGTCGCTACGGGGCGCACCCGTACGCCATCGGCCTGCCCGACGCGGAGCTGGTCTCCGCGGTGCGCGCCCCGGCCCTGCGCCGACTGCACCGCGAGCGGGTCCTGCCCGCGGGGAGCATCCTCGTGCTGGTCGGGGACCTCGACCCGCGGTCGGCGACCGACACCGTCGCGACGGCTCTGGAGAGCTGGTCGGGCAGCGGCACCGCGGTCGAGGCACCCCCGGTCACCGAGCTGCGGCCCGGCGGCATCGAGCTGGTCGACCGGCCCGGTGCGGTGCAGTCCAACCTGCGCCTCGGTGGGCCGGCTCCGCGCCGTACGGACGAGGACCTCCCGGCGGCCCGGCTGGCCGCCATGATCTACGGCGGCTACTTCTCCTCCCGGCTGGTGGAGAACATCCGCGAGCGCAAGGGCTACAGCTACAGCCCCCGCAGCACCATCGACCACCAGCGAGCGGCGTCGTCCTTCCTCGTCGAGGCCGACGTCGCCACCGAGGTCACCGGCCCGGCGCTCCTGGAGACCCTGTACGAGCTGGGTCGGATCGCCCTCACTCCGGTCACCGAGGCGGAGCTGGATGCGGCCCGCCGCTACGTGCTCGGCAGCATGGCGCTGTCGACGGCCACCCACGCGGGCCTGGCCAGCACCATCTCGGCCCTGCTGGGTGCCGGCATGCCCGCGGACTGGCTGCGCACCCACCAGGAGGCGCTCGCCGCCGTCACGGTGGACCAGGTGCAGGCGGCGGCCGCGAGATATCTGGCTCCGGGGGCGCTCACGGCGGTCGTGGTCGGCGACGCGAGCCGCGTGGCCGATGAGCTGTGCGCGCTCGCGCCGGTCACCGTCACCGGGGGCGGCGAGAGGGCATGACCGCCGACGGGCGGCCGCTGCTGTCGCGGGCCGTGCACGACCGGGCGCACCTCGCGCGGCTGCTGCCGGACCCGACGGGCGGCCGACCGGTCCGGGTGCTGACCGTCGACGCACAGCGGACCGTGCCGGTCCAGCAGGGCGCGTCGGGACCCGAGCTGATGTGGGACGAACGCCCCGAGCTGCCCGTCGGCGGCATCTTCCTCGGGGAGGCCGACGGCGTCCCCTACGCCGCGGTGCGCGGCGAGCGGTCGCCCACGGTGAGCGGCCGCCCGGTGGACCGCTGGGCGGGTCTGCGCGACCTCGGCGCGGAGCTGGGCGACCTGGACGCCGGACTGCTCGCCGAGGCCATCGGCATCCTCGAGTGGCACGAACGGCACCGGTTCAGCCCGTTGACCGGTGCCGCCACGACCGTCGAGCGGGCCGGATGGACCCAGCGCGACCCGACCACCGGCGCCGAGTTCTTCCCCCGCACCGACCCGGCGGTGATCATGCTCGTGCACGACGGCGCCGATCGTGTCGTGCTGGGCCGGCAGGCGGCATGGCCACCCGGACGCTTCTCGATCCTGGCCGGCTTCGTCGAACCGGGGGAGTCGGCGGAGGCCGCCGTCGCGCGCGAGGTCGAGGAGGAGGTCGGGCTGCGGGTCACCGACATCCGCTACGTGGCCAGCCAGCCGTGGCCGTTCCCCCAGTCGCTGATGCTCGGCTTCACCGCGCGCGTCGAGGGGTCCCAGGACATCCGGGTGGACCCCACGGAGATCGAGGAGGCGCGGTGGTTCACCCGCGCCGAGCTGCGCACGCCGGACGGCCTGCTCGCGATCCCGCCGTCGATCTCCATCGCCCGTCACATCCTCGATCTCTGGATGAAGGACGGGCTTCCCCTCTCGCCTCGCTAGGAGAAGCGCACCGCTGCCCCCACCGCTCGCACGCTCGCGGCGCGCCCCCTGCAGCCGGGCCGCTCCAGCGCTCAGCCGGCGGACCAGCGGCCGCCGAGCACCAGAGCGGGCTTGTCGGGGTGGTCGGCGAGCACGACGGCGTCGGCCAGCGCGACCGGGTCGACCTCGTCGTCGTAGCGGTCGAACGCCGGCAGTGCCCACCGGTCCTCGGCCGCCGTGTGCCGCCGACGGGCCGACGGCGACATCCGCAGGTGCACGACGGCGTCCAGCGCCAGTCCCACGCCCTGCAGCAGCGCGCCGGCCACGAGCACGACCGCGCCCGGTGGTGCCGGCTGCCGGGGTGCGCGGGCGGCGCGATCGCGGTCGAGGTCCCACAGCACCGGCAGGTACTCGCCGCTGCCTCCGGGTCCCAGGGGGCCGAGCACCTCGCGGTTGAGCGCCCCGCCGTCCAGCCAGTCGGTGTAGCGGGCGTCGGGATCGGTCCGGCCGTGCTCCAGGCGCAGCGAAGCGGGACGGTAGAACCCCGTGGCGGGGACGACCACGGCGCCGTGACCGAGGGCGGGCAGGCGCTCCGCGACTGCCCGGGCCAGCTGCTCGGGGTGGGCGACCTCGGGTCCGTCGACGGCCACCCGCAGCGCGACGGCGCCCGGCTCGGGACGTGTCGCGGCCAGCAGGTCGGCCAGCCGGTCGGCGAGAGCGCCGGGGGAGAGCGGGACCGGCCGGGTCAGGACCGGCCGTCCGCGACGACGGCTGCCGCGGGCGCCGGTTGCAACCGCGGGTGGGGGGCGCTCCGGGGGGCCGTGGCCGAGGGAGCGGGGACGACGTCGAGAGCGGGGTC
>NZ_POQU01000003.1 GCF_002938425.1 Blastococcus atacamensis
TTTGTTGAATAGTCCTGCGAGCGTCGAGATCTATGATCTTCTCGTCGGCGACAGTTTTATATGTGTATAAGCGACAGGTCCTCGTGGGGGGCAGGGGAACGGGCACGGAGACCTCCGGTTGGGCGGGAAACGGCACCCCATCCTCTCCCGGCCGCCGGGCACCGTCGCGCCGGTGGCACCGTCGCGCCGGTGGCGGCGGGGCGCCGGCGGCGGGCAGTCACGTTCTGGGCACGGTCGTCCACCCCTTCTCCCGGGCAGGCCGCACCCCTGCCTACTGTGACGCCCGTAACCGGCCCCGCACGGCGCCCGCGGACATCACGCCCGGGTGGACCGGGACCGACGCGAGAGCTGCACGACCACCCGGCCCGGCAGGGTCGTCGTGCACGAACAGGGGAGATCCATGCGCAGCACCACGCTCCACACCGTCGCCGCGGCCACCGCCGCGGTCTTCGTCCTCGCGTCCTGCTCGTCGGACGGCGGCAGCGGCGGGTCCGAGGCCTCCGGCGAGCTCTCCGGCGAGGGCACCGGCGACTCCTGCACCATCGACGCCGAGGTGCCCCTGGGCGCCGTCCTCAGCCTGACCGGCGCCGCCGCCAGCTACGGCGAGTCCCAGCAGCGCGGCCTCGAGCTGGCCGCCAAGGAGCTGGCCGAGAAGGGCGGGGTCACCTACGACCTCACCATCGAGGACGACCAGACCGACCCTCGCCAGGGCATCACGCTCTTCGACCAGTTCGTGAACGACGACGTCAGCCTGATCATCGGCCCGACGCTGTCCAACGCGGCCGTGCAGTCCGACCCCATCGCCCAGGACGCCGGCGTGCCGGTGCTGGGCATCTCCAACACCGCGGCCGGCATCACCGACATCGGTGACTACATCTTCCGCAACTCGCTGACCGAGCAGGCCGTCATCCCGCAGACGGTCGCGAAGGCGACGGAGGAGTTCGGCCTGGAGAACGTGGTCGTCATGTACAGCAACGACGACGCCTTCACCGAGTCCGGCTTCGAGGCATTCGAGGCGGCGCTCGAGGACGAGGGCGTGGAGATCGCCGACACCCTGACCTTCTCCAAGGCCGACACCGACTTCCGCGCGCTGCTCACCGAGGCGCAGAGCCTGGAGCCCGACGCGCTCGTCGTCTCCGGGCTGATCGAGGCCGCCATCCCGCTGGTCACCCAGGCCCGCGAGCTCGGCATCGACGTCCCGATCATCGGCGGCAACGGGTTCAACAACCCGCGGCTCATGGCCGACGCGGGCGAGGCCGCCGAGGGCGTCGTCGTCGGCGCCGCGTGGAACTCCGCGTCCGACAACCCGGAGAACCAGGCGTTCCTCGAGGCGTACCAGGCCGAGTACGACGCCGCTCCCGACCAGTTCGCCGCCCAGGCCTACACCGGCCTGATGCTCGTCGACGAGGCCGTGCGCTCCGGGTGCGCCGCCGACCGCGAGAGCCTCAAGACGGCGCTGGGCGAGCTGGAGAACGTGCCGACGGTGCTCGGCGAGTTCTCCATCGACGAGAACCGCGACGCCGTCCACCCGGCCGTCGTGCAGGTCGTGCAGGACGGGAAGTTCGCCGTCCTGGAGTGATCGGTCCGGTGCCCCCGGCCGGCCCGGCCGGGGGCACCTCGCCATCCCCATCCACGACGAGAACGGGACCGCTGTGCAGCAGCTCCTCAACGGCATCTTCATCGGGTCGATCTACGCGCTCTTCGCGATCGGCTTCACCCTGGTCTTCGGCATCCTCGACCGGCTCAACCTGGCCCACCCCGCGGTGTTCGCCGCCTCCGCCTTCGTCGGTATCGAGCTGGTCGCCCGCGGCGGGATGTCGTTGTGGACGGCGCTGCCCGTGGTGTTCGCCGTCGGCGCTCTGCTCGGGCTCGTCATCGAGCGGCTGGCGTTCCGACCGCTGAAGAACCGTGCCGACGCCCACTTCGCCGGGTTGATCTCCTCGATCGCCCTCGCCGGGATGCTCATCGCGCTGCTGCAGTGGCGCTACGGGCCCGACACCCGGCGCTTCCCGGCCGGCTCGTTCCCCGACTCCCGCTACGAGGTGGCCGGCGCGCAGGTGACGCTGGTGCAGATCGTCATCCTGGCCGTCTCCCTGGCGCTCATGGTGGGGCTCACCTACATGGTCACGCGGACCCGGCTGGGCCGCGGGATGCGCGCGGTCGCTGAGAACCCGACGGCCGCAAGAGTCCTGGGCGTGAACGTCGACCGGGTCACCGCCGTCGTCTTCGCCATCTCCTCGGCCCTCGGCGCGGTCGCCGGCGTGCTCTTCGCCATCAACGTGAACACCGCGCAGCTCGGCATGGGCGCGGCCATCGAGCTCAAGGGCCTGGCGGTCATCATCGTCGGCGGGATGGGCTCGCTGCCCGGCGCGCTGATCGGCGGCCTGGTGCTGGGCATGGCCGAGGTGTTCGCGGTTCAGCACATCGGCTCGTCGTGGCGGGACGTCATCGCCTTCGGCCTGCTGTTCGTCATCCTCCTGCTGCGCCCGCAGGGTCTGCTGGGTGCGCGGAAGGTGCGGGAGGTCTGATGCTCGACGAGTACGCCACCACGCTGACCTTCATCGCCCTCGGGGCGATCTTCGCCTACTCGTTCTACGCGGTTCTCATCGCCGGGCAGTTGAGCCTGGGCCAGGCGGGGTTCGCCTCGCTGGCCGCCTTCTCCGCCGTCGCCCTCGCGCCGAGCGCCGCCGACGTCGGGGACGTCCCCGCGCTGCTCACCGCGATCGTCATCGGCATGGGCGTCGGCGCCGCCGCCTCCATCGTCCTCGGGCTGCCGACGATGCACCTGCGGGGCGTCTTCCTCGCGATCGCGACCCTCGGGTTCGCCGAGGCCGTGCGGGTCGTGCTGCTCAACGCCGAGTGGACCGGCGGGGCGCAGGGCCTGGGCGTGCCCCGCGTCCTCACCGTCGGCATGGCGTGGACCGCGCTGGCCGTCGTCGCCTACTGGTTCTGGCGGATGGGAGGCTCCCGGTACGGCCGGGCGCTCGAGGCCATCCGCGAGGACGAGCTCGCGGCCCGTGCGATGGGCATCGACGTCGGCCGGCACCGGCTGGCCGCCTTCGTGACCTCCGGCGCCGTGGCCGGCCTCTACGGTGTGCTCTTCGCCTACTACGTGCGGCTCATCGCGCCCAGCGACTTCGACTTCACCGCCGCGGTCGAGGGCCTGGTCACCGCCGTGCTGGGCGGCTCGACCATGTTCCTCGGGCCGATCCTGGGCAGCGGGTTCCAGACGATGATCCCCGAGCTGCAGCGCGCGGTGGGCATCGAGGCCGGCTGGATCCGGCCGTTCCTGGCCAGCCTGCTGCTCCTGGTCGTCATCCTCTTCCTGCCCGGCGGCCTGACCAGCCTGATCCCGCGCCGGGTCCGCATGCCCGCGGCCGCGGACGACGGCGGGAAGGATCTGGCCGGGCGCCGGCACCCCGCGGCCGGTGACACGGTCGTGACCCTGGCCGGGCTGGGGAAGGAGTACGGCGGGGTGCACGCCGTCCGCGGCGTCGACCTCGAGGTCCGCGCCGGGGAGGTCGTGGGCCTCATCGGCCCGAACGGCGCCGGCAAGACGACGCTGGTGAACATGATCAGCGGCCTGGTGCCGCCGAGCTCGGGCACGGCCACCGTGCTCGGGACGACGGTCGGCCGCACCCCGGTGCACCGGATCGCCGCGGCCGGTGTCAGCCGGACCTTCCAGCACTCGAAGCTCTTCGACCGGCTGTCAGCGCTGGACAACGTGCTGGTGGGCGCCCACCTGGTCAGCCGCCCGACGTTCCTGAGGCGGCTGCTGTGGCTGCCCTCGGCCCGGCGCGACGAGCGGGCTGCGCACCAGCAAGCGGCCAGGTGCCTCCGGCGGGTCGGCCTGGCCGACGTCGCCGCGACCCGCGCCTCGGCGCTGTCCTACGGGGACCAGCGCCGGCTGGAGATCGCCCGGTCGCTGGCCTCGGACCCGTCGCTGCTGATCCTCGACGAGCCGGCCGCCGGCATGAACCACGTCGAGGCCACCCGGCTGTCGGAGCTGATCACGTCGCTGGCCGCCGACGGCCTGACCATCCTGTTCATCGAGCACAACGTCGGCATGGTCCTGCGCACCTGCACCCGCGTCGTCGTCCTCAACTTCGGCGAGGTGATCGCCAGCGGGTCCCCGGAGGAGATCGCCGCCGACCCGGTGGTGATCGAGGCGTACCTGGGAGCCGCGGAGGAGGACCGGGCCACGGGCCCGGCCGAGGCCTCGATCGCCGAGGGCACCGCCGTGGACCCGACCGCGAGCGGCCCGGACGCGGCCTCGCCGGACGCCGTGCTCAACGTGCGGCCGGGGGCCGCCGGCACGCTGGAACCACCGGACACCACCTCGAGGGATGCGACATGAGCGAGCCGATCCTCAGGGTGGCCGACCTGCGGGTCGGCTACGGCCGGGGGGAGGCGGTCCGCGGCGTCTCGTTCGAGGCGGCGCCCGGGTCCCTGGTCACGCTCGTCGGCGCCAACGGGGCCGGCAAGTCCTCGATCATCAACGCGGTGTCCGGGCTGGTCCGGCCGGCGGGGGGGCGGATCACCTTCGAGGGGCAGGACATCACCCGCACACCGGCGCACAAGCTGGTCGGTCGCGGGCTGGTGCAGGTGCCGGAGGGTCGGCAGATCCTCGCCACGCTCACCATCGAGGAGAACCTGCAGATGGGGTCGTGGCACACCGGTCCCGGCACCCGGCGCTCGATCGGGGACATGTACGACCGGTTCCCGGTGCTCGCCGAGCGGCGGGCGTTGCCGGCGGGGTCGCTGTCGGGCGGCGAGCAGCAGATGCTGGCCATCGCCCGCGCGCTGGTGGCCGCACCGAAGGTCGTGCTCATGGACGAGCCGTCGATGGGCCTGGCTCCCAAGATCGTCGACGAGGTGTTCCGGGTCATCGAGGAGATCCGGGCGTCGGGCACCACGGTCGTGCTGGTGGAGCAGAACGCCCGCCGCGCGCTGCGCGCCGCCGACCACGGCTACGTGCTGCAGAGCGGTGAGGTCGTGCACTCGGGCCCGGCCCACCAGCTGCTCGCCGACGAGCGGATCGTGCAGGCCTACCTGGGGGTCGACGGCGCGACCTGACGGTCGGGGTGCTGGAACGGCCCTCGTGCAGGGTCCCGCCGCGAGCGCAGCGAGTGGTGGGGGGCGGGTGACGTGCTGGAACGGCCCTCGTGCAGGGTCCCGCCGCGAGCGCAGCGAGTGGTGGGGGGCACGGGGGTCCTCTTAGGGTCACGGTCGTGACCGACTGCCTGTTCTGCCGCATGGTCGCCGGTGAGATCCCCGCCGACGTCGTCCACCGCACCGACCGGGTGCTGGCCTTCCGCGACATCAACCCTCAAGCGCCCACGCACGTGCTGGTCATCCCGACCGACCACCACGCCACCGTGGGCGCTCTGGCCGAGGCCGACCCGGCGCTGCTCGGCGACGTCGTCGCCGCGGCGCACGCGGTCGCCCGCCAACAGGGGCTGGTCACCGGCGACGGCGCCGAGCCCGGGTACCGGCTGGTCGCCAACACCGGCCCCGACGCCGGCCAGACGGTGCACCACGTCCACCTGCACGTGCTGGGCGGTCGCGGGCTGGGCTGGCCGCCGGGGTGACCCCGGTCGGCCGCGCCTGAGAGGGTGGGGGACATGAGCGAGCCCCTGCGCATCGAGCGCGACGGCGACGTCGCCGTCGTCGTCCTGGACAACCCGCCGCTGAACCTCTTCGACGCGGCGACGTTCGACGCGATGGAGCGGGTGGCGCGCGAGCTCGTCGCGTTGACCGACCCGGCCGACCCCGGCCGCGCGCGGGCGGTGCTGGTCGAGGCCCGGGGCAGGGTGGTCTCCGGCGGCGTCGACGTCACCTACTTCCGCGACATCGCCGAGGGCCCCGAGCCGGCGCAGCGCGGCGGCGAGCTGTGGGCGCGCCTCCTGGAGGTGGCCAACACCTTCGAGGACCTGCCGGTGCCGACGGTGTTCGCCGCGCACGGACTCTGCCTGACCGCCGCCTTCGAGCTGGCGCTGTCGTGCGACATCCTGCTGGCGGCGGAGAAGGCGTCGTTCGGGCTGGTCGAGATCGTCGTGGGCCTCACCCCCTCGATGGGTGGGCCGCAGCGGCTGGCGGAGCGGGCCGGGCCGGCGCGCGCCAAGGAGCTGATCTACACCGGCGAGCGCTATCCGGCCGCGGTCCTCGAGCGCTGGAACGTGGTGAACCGTGTGCTACCCGACGAGGGGTTCGCCGAGGCCGCCCGCGCCTACGCCCACAAGGTCGCGGCCGGCCCCACCGTGGCGCACGCGGCGACCAAGCAGTTGGCGAGCATCGCCGTCCGCGAGGGCGCCCGGGCCGCGGACGCCCGCGTCCCGGAGATCTCCGGCCCGCTGTTCGCCACCGACGACCTGCGCGGCGCCGTCGCCTCCTTCCTCAGCGAGGGGCCGGGCAAGGCCACCTACACCGGCCGCTGACCCCCTTCGGGCGACCGGCGCTTCAGCGGCGCGTACGCGGGTAGAGTCGAGCGGTCCGCCATCGCCGTAGCAGGAAGGCAGGGTCGAGGGTTCTTGCCCGACACCTCCTCGAACGTCCCCGTGCCGGGTGCCCCTTCGTCGCGTGAGGCATCGGCGCAGGCCGCTGCCGCCGACGACGTCGCGGCCCCGTCGCCCACGGCCGTCCGAACCGCGATCACCGTTCCCGACACCGTGCCCATGGTGGCGCTGCTCGGCTCCGCCGACGAGCTGCTCCGCCTGGTCGAGACCGAGCTCGAGGCCGACGTCCACGTGCGCGGCAACGAGATCGCCGTGACCGGGCAGCCAGCCGACAACGCCTTCGCCGTCCGCGTCTTCGACGAGCTGATCGCGCTGATCGGCACCGGTCAGCAGCTGCGTCCCGACTCGGTGCGCCGGGTCATCGCCATGCTGCGGACCGGGGGCTCCGAGCGCCCGGCCGACGTCCTCAGCCTGGACATCATCAGCCGCCGCGGACGCACCATCCGGCCCAAGACGCTGAACCAGAAGCGCTACGTCGACGCCATCGACGAGAACACCATCGTCTTCGGCATCGGCCCCGCCGGCACCGGCAAGACCTACCTCGCCATGGCCAAGGCGGTGCAGGCGCTGACGACCAAGCAGGTCAACCGGATCATCCTGACCCGCCCGGCCGTCGAGGCCGGCGAGCGCCTGGGCTACCTGCCCGGCACGCTCAGCGAGAAGATCGACCCCTACCTGCGGCCGCTCTACGACGCGCTGCACGACATGGTCGACCCGGAGTCGATCCCGAAGCTGATGGCCTCGGGCACGATCGAGGTCGCCCCGCTGGCCTACATGCGCGGCCGAACTCTCAATGACGCATTCGTCATCCTCGACGAGGCGCAGAACACCACCGCCGAGCAGATGAAGATGTTCCTCACCCGGCTCGGCTTCGGCTCGAAGATCGTCGTCACCGGTGACGTGACGCAGGTCGACCTGCCCGGTGGCGCGCAGAGCGGCCTGAAGATCGTGCGGGAGATCCTCGACGGTATCGAGGACGTGCACTTCGCCAACCTGACCAGCACCGACGTCGTCCGCCACCGCCTGGTCGGTGACATCGTCGACGCCTACGAGCGCTTCGACGCGAGCCGGCAGCCCGCTCCTTCCCGACCGGCTGCCGGCGCGCCCGTCCGGACGTCCCAACCGCGCCGGCAGGGGAGCTGACCGTGCCCGTCGAGGTGTCCAACGAGTCCGAGATCGCCGTCGACGAGGCGGAGCTGGCCGGCATCTGCCGGTTCGTGCTGGGCGAGATGAAGATCAACCCGCTGGCCGAGCTGTCGGTGCTGTGCGTCGACGTCGACTACATGAGCAGCCTGCACGAGCGGTGGATGGGCGAGAAGGGCCCCACCGACGTGCTCGCCTTCCCGATGGACGAGTTCGACACCGGCCGTCCCGACGACCCCGACCCGGGCCCGGCGCTGCTCGGCGACATCGTGCTCTGCCCGGCCGTCGCCGTCCGACAGGCCCGCGCCGCCGGTCACTCGATGGACGACGAGCTCGTGCTGCTGGCCACCCACGGCGTGCTGCACCTGCTCGGCTACGACCACATGGAGCCCGACGAGGAGAAGGAGATGTTCGGTCTCCAGTCGCAGCTCATCGAGTCCTGGCGCGCGGCGCCCCGCGAGCCGGTGACGGGGGCCGCCACGGGTCAGGAGTCCGGCTCCCGATGACCGCCGCGAGGGCGACGGGCGAGCGAGCATCGCAGCGAGCGCCGGCGAGCGAGGAGCGGAACGGGTCCGGAGCCGAGCAGTGAACTCGACTTCGATCACCATGCTCGTCGTCGCCTGCTGCCTGGTCCCGCTCGCCGGTGTGTTCGGCGCCATGGACGCCGCTCTCCAGCGGGTGTCCAAGGCCCGCGTCGAGGAGATGCGCCGCGAGGGCGTGAAGCGCGCCGCGGCGCTGGAGGAGGTCGTCGCCGAGCGCGCGCGCCACGTCTCGCTCCTGCTGCTGCTCCGCATCGCCTGCGAGATGGTGGCCGTCGTCCTGGTCACGGTCCTCCTCTACGACCTGTGGGGCGGCGGCTGGCGCACCTTCCTCACCGCGGCCGGCGTGATGACCGTGGTCAGCTACGTGCTCGTCGGCGTCGGCCCGCGCACGCTCGGGCGCCAGCACGCCTACGGCACGGCGCTGGCCACCGCGGGCATCGTGCGCGTGCTCGGCCGGCTCCTCGGGCCGGTCGCCACCCTGCTGATCCTCGTCGGCAACGCGATCACCCCAGGTCGCGGCTTCCGCGACGGCCCGTTCTCCTCCGAGGTGGAGCTGCGCGAGCTGGTCGACATGGCCGAGGAGCGCGGCGTGGTCGAGTCCGGCGAGCGGAACATGATCCATTCGGTGTTCGAGCTGGGCGACACGATCGCCCGCGAGGTCATGGTGCCGCGCACCGACGTCGTCTACATCGAGCGCCACAAGACGGTCCGGCAGACCCTCGCCCTCGCCCTGCGCAGCGGGTTCAGCCGCATCCCGGTGATCGGGGAGAACGTCGACGACGTCGTCGGCGTGGTCTACCTCAAGGACCTCGTCCGCCGGTCGCAGAACGCCGGTGACCAGCGCGGCCCCAAGGTCGAGGAGCTGATGAGGACGCCGACGTTCGTCCCGGAGTCCAAGCCGGTCGACGAACTGCTGCGCGACATGCAGGCGCAGCGCATCCACATCGCGATCGTCGTCGACGAGTACGGCGGCTTCGCCGGCCTGGTCACCATCGAGGACATCCTCGAGGAGATCGTCGGCGAGATCGCCGACGAGCACGACAGGTTCCAGCGGCCCGAGATCGAGCACCTCGAGGGCGGATCGGTGCGGGTGACCGCCCGATTGCCGGTGCAGGACCTCGTGGAGCTGTTCCCCGGCGTCGAGCTGACCGAGGACGACGACGTCGAGACCGTCGGAGGGCTGCTGGCCCGCGAGCTCGGCCGGGTGCCGATCGAGGGCGCGTCCGCCGAGGTGGGCGGCCTGGTGCTGGTCGCCGAGAGCACCGGTGGGCGGCGCAACCGGATCGACACGATGCTCGTCTCCCGGGTGCCCGAGCCGTCCGAGGACGGCGGGGACGACGGCGAGCGGCAGCCCGCCGGGGCCGCCGGGGCCGAGCTCCAGGCCGGCGTGGAGGGCTGAGGAAGGACCCTCCGACCCCCGCCCCTCGACGGCTCGCGTCGGGCCCCTGCGGAAGGGCCGGACCGCGGGGATGGAGACTGACTCCATGGCTGACCTGCACCCCGAGGACGCGAAGCTCGTCACCCTCGCCCGCTCGGCGCGCGCCCGCACCGGAGCGACTGAGGGAGCGGCGGTGCGCGACACCGACGGCCGGACCTACGTCGCGGCCAGCGTGGCGCTGCCCTCGCTGACCCTCACCGCGCTGCAGGCCGCCGTCGCCGCCGCGGTGTCCAGCGGGGTCGAGGGGCTGGAGGCGGCCGTCGTCGTCTCGGCCGCCGAGGCCGTGGAGCCGAACGGGCTGGCGGCCGTGCGCGACCTCACCGCCGGCGCGCCGGTGCACCTCGCCGGTCCCGACGGGGTCGTGCGCGCCAGCGCCTAGCGCGTCAGCCGTACGCCGAGCGCCTCGGCGAACGCGTCGGGGTCCCGGATCCAGACGGTGAACGCCCGCTCCCCGTCGTCGGCCAGGTGCCGGACGGCGACGCGCGTCCGCCCGGGCCACCAGCCGCCGCGATTGTCGGCGGCCGGCCAGTCCGCGGGCGCCCGGCCGACGCGGACCGACCGCACCGTCGTCGACGGGACGACGGCCGCGGCGTCGAGGCGCGTGCCGAGGGTGGTGAACGAGAGCCCGGAGTCGGAGACGGTGAGCCGGCCGACGTTGACGACGTAGATCGCCAGCCCCGCCGCCAGGGCCACCGGCAGCTCGTCCCGGACGGCGTACTCACCGCCGCGCCAGGCGAACAAGCCCAGCCACACCGCGACCACGACCAGCGCGAGGGCGGCCGCCAGCAGGCCCGGGGCGCGGTACTGCCAGTACCGCAGCGGGGCGGGGACGACGGTCGCCGACCGCTTCGTCCCCCAGCCGGCCACGAAGCGGTGCCCCCGCACCTGCTCGACGTGCAGCCGCCGAGCACGGTCCAGGGCTGCCTGGGGCGGCCGCGCCCGGTCGCGTTCGCGCTCTGCCACGCCGGCCATGATTTCAGGTCGTCTCCCGGCGCCGTCCGGTCCCGTCGTCCCCAGGTGGGAGACTGGAGCTGTGAGCAGCCCTGACCAGACGCCGCACCGCAGCGGCTTCGTCGCCCTGGTGGGCCGCCCCAACGCCGGCAAGACCACGCTGACCAACGCACTGGTCGGCGAGAAGGTCGGCATCGTCAGCAACCGGCCGCAGACCACGCGGCACGCCATCCGCGGCGTCGTCCACCGGCCGGGCGGGCAGATCGTCCTCGTCGACACCCCGGGTCTGCACAAGCCCAAGAGCCTGCTGGGCAAGCGACTCAACGACGTCGTCCGCGACACGCTGTCCGACGTCGACGTGATCGTCTTCTGCATCCCGGCCGACCAGCCCGTGGGCAACGGCGACCGGTTCATCGCCCGCCAGCTGCGCGAGGTCAAGGCGCCGGTGGTCGTCGTCGTCACCAAGACCGACGCCGCCGGCAAGAAGCAGATCACCGAGCAGCTCATCGCGGCCAGCCAGCTCGTCGAGGCCGCCGAGATCGTGCCGGTCAGCGCCGTGCAGGGCGACCAGGTCGAGCTGCTGGAGGACCTGCTGATCAAGCTGCTGCCCGAGGGGCCGCCGCTGTACCCCGACGAGCAGACCACCGACGAGGACGTCGAGCGGCAGCTGGCCGAGCTGGTCCGCGAGGCGGCGCTGGAGAAGGTCTTCCAGGAGGTGCCGCACTCGCTCGCGGTGACCATCGAGGAGCTGAACCGCCGCCCCGATCCGAAGCGTGCCGGACGCGAGCTGGTCGAGGTGCACGCGCTGCTGCACTGCGAGCGGCAGAGCCAGAAGCCGATGCTGCTGGGCAAGGGCGGGTCGATCATCAAGGCCATCGGCAGCGAGGCCCGGGTGGGCATGGAGACGCTGCTCGACGCCCGGGTGCACCTGGAGCTGCACGTCACCGTCCTCGGGGAGTGGCAGGACGACCCGAAGAAGCTCAACCGGCTGGGGTACTGAATGTCCGCGCACACCCCGAAGGCGCTCTACCGGGACGAGGGCATCGTGCTGCGCACCCAGAAGCTGGGTGAGGCCGACCGGATCGTCACCGTGCTGACCCGGCGCACCGGCAAGGTCCGCGCGGTGGCCAAGGGCGTGCGCCGCACCAAGAGCAAGTTCGGCGCCCGGCTCGAGCCGTTCACCCACGTCGACCTGCAGCTCTACACCGGCCGCAACCTCGACATCGTCAGCCAGGCGGAGTCCATCCGGTCCTACGGCCAGGAGATCGTCGCCGACTACCCGGCCTACACCGCCGGCACCGCGGTCCTGGAGACCGCCGACCGGCTCACCGCCGAGGAGAAGGAACCGTCGCTGCGCTTGTTCCTGCTCGTCGTCGGCGCGCTCCGGGCCCTGGGGGAGAAGACCCATCCCGCCGGGCTGGTCCTCGACGCGTTCCTGCTGCGCGCGATGTCGGTGGCGGGCTGGGAGCCCGCGCTCTCGGAGTGCGCCCGCTGCGGCGAGGCCGGCCCGCACCGGCACTTCTCGGTGCCCGCCGGTGGCACGGTCTGCCCGGCGTGCCGGCCGACCGGATCGGCGATGCCCAGCCCGGTCACCCTCGAGCTGCTCGACTCGCTGCTCACCGGCGACTGGGTCCGGGCCGAGGCCAGCCAGGGCATCAACCGCCGGGAGGGGAGCGGTCTGGTCGCCGCCCTGCTGCAGTGGCACCTGGAGCGAGGACTGCGGTCGCTGCCGCTGGTCGACCGCTCCGACCCCGCCACCGATCCCCGTCGGCGGCCGGTCCCCGAGATGCCCGACCTGGCGATCGTCCCCGCGAGCGTGCGGCCGTGAAGCGCGAGGTGAAGGCCCCCGACCCGCACCCGTCCGGCGCCCGCCCGCCGGAGCTGCCCAAGGACAAGGTGCCCCGGCACGTCGCCCTGGTCATGGACGGCAACGGCCGCTGGGCGAAGTCTCGCGGGCTGCCGCGCACCGCGGGGCACGAGGCGGGGGAGTCCTCGCTGTTCGACTGCGTCGAGGGCGCCATCGAGCTGGGCGTCAAGGCGATCAGCGCCTATGCGTTCTCCACGGAGAACTGGCGGCGCAGCCCCGAGGAGGTCCGCTTCCTCATGGGCTTCAACCGCGACGTCATCCGCCGCCGGCGCGACGAGATGCACGAGCTCGGGGTGCGCGTGCGCTGGGCGGGGCGGCGTCCACGGCTCTGGCGCAGCGTGATCAAAGAGCTCGAGGTCGCCGAGGAGCTCACGCAGGACAACGACGTCCTGACTCTCACCATGTGCGTGAACTACGGAGGCCGGGCGGAGATCGCCGACGCCGCCGCGGCCATCGGCCGCGAGGTGGCGGCCGGCCGGCTCAACCCCGACAAGATCGACGAGTCCACCGTGGCCCGGTTCCTCGACGAGCCGGACATGGAGGACGTCGACCTCTTCGTCCGCAGCTCGGGGGAGAACCGCACCAGCAACTTCCTGCTGTGGCAGTCGGCCTACGCCGAGTTCGTCTTCCTCGACACGCTCTGGCCGGACTTCGACCGCCGGCACCTGTGGGCTGCCTGCGAGGAGTTCGCCGCGCGCCAGCGGCGCTTCGGGTCCGCGTGATGACAGCCGCGGGAGCATCGCAGCGAGGAACGAGCGAGGAGCGGATCGTGGCGCGGAATCACGCCCAGAGCGGGCCCGCCTGATGTTCGCCGTGACGCGACTGCGCGTGGGCTCGGGCGACGAGCCCGTGCTGGCCGAGCAGGTGCGCGTGCTGCTCGACGCCCTGGCCGCGCGGCCGGGATTCGTCGACGGCGAGGTCGGCACGGCGCCCGACGAGCCCGGTCTGTGGGCCCTGGTCACCCGCTGGGACGGCGTCGGCTCCTACCGCCGGGCGCTCTCGGCGTACGAGGTGAAGCTCGCCGGGGGACCGGTGTGGGTGCACGCTGTCGACGAACCCGGGGTGTATCTCACCGCGGCCGACCTGGGAACCCAGGCGTAAGCCGGGCCCGGGCGGGCACCCCAGGCGGGACGCAGCCGCTTCCCTGGGAGGACACCCGCATGACCGGGCAGCCGCACGATCCGCCCCTTCCCGACGACCGCACCCGGGACATCACCCTCCCGCCGCTGCCCGACCGGCCGGCCCCGGCGCTGCCCAAGGAGTGGCAGGCGCTGTCGGCGGTGGACCAGCCGACGACGGCGGTTCCAGGCCCGGCTCCCGTTCCTCCGGCCACCGCCGGCCTGGCAGCGCCCGTCGCCGAGCCGGCCCCGACCACCGCCGCGCCCGTCGCCGAGCCGGCCCCGACCACCGCCGCGCCCGTCGCCGAGCCCTCCGCCGTCGATGCGGCGCGGCCGCAGGTGACGCAGGAGGAGGCGGTCGCCCGCATCGAGGCACGGATGCTGGCCTCGCAGCGCACCGACGAACTGGTCCAGCCCCCGGCCGCCCAGCGCCGGGAGCGCACCCTGTCGTTCAGCTCGCCCGAGATGCGCAACCGGCCGGTCGAGCAGGTGCAGGTGGGACGGACCTCGCGGCGGTGGCCCTGGGTGGTGCTCACCCTGCTGCCGATCCTCGTGATCGTGGGCGCGGCGATCGCCTGGATGCTCCTGCTCGGCGACGTCTGAGCCGGGCACCGGACCGAGGGCGGCCCTGCCGGGCGACTAACGTCAGGGAGTCACCCGCCGACCGCCAGCCGGATGGAGCTACTCCTTCGTGAGCACCGCCAAGCACGACGCCGCCCGCCTCGACAAGGTCGTCAACCTCTGCAAGCGCCGGGGGTTCGTCTTCCCGGCCGGTGAGATCTACGGCGGCACCCGGTCCGCCTGGGACTACGGGCCACTGGGCGTCGAGCTCAAGGAGAACATCAAGAAGCAGTGGTGGCGCACCGTCGTCCAGAGCCGGGACGACATCGTCGGGCTGGACTCCTCGGTGATCCTGCCGCGCCAGACCTGGATCGCCTCGGGCCACGTCGGCGTCTTCACCGACCCGCTGACCGAGTGCCAGAGCTGTCACAAGCGCTTCCGGGCCGACCACCTGGAGGAGGGCTACGAGGAGAAGAAGGGTCGGGCGCCGGAGAACGGCCTGGCCGACATCTCGTGCCCGAACTGCGGCACCAAGGGCGCCTGGACCGAGCCGCGCGACTTCAACATGATGCTCAAGACCTACCTCGGCCCGATCGAGGACGAGTCGGGCCTGCACTACCTGCGGCCCGAGACCGCCCAGGGCATCTTCGTCAACTTCGCCAACGTCATGGGGGCTGCGCGCAAGAAGCCGCCCTTCGGCATCGGCCAGATCGGCAAGTCCTTCCGCAACGAGATCACGCCGGGCAACTTCATCTTCCGCACCCGTGAGTTCGAGCAGATGGAGATGGAGTTCTTCGTCGAGCCGGGCAGCGACGAGGAGTGGCACCAGTACTGGATCGACGAGCGCACCCGCTGGTACACCGACCTCGGCATCGACCCGGAGAACCTGCGGCACTACGAGCACGCGAAGGAGAAGCTGTCGCACTACTCCAAGCGCACCGTCGACATCGAGTACCGCTTCGGCTTCCAGGGCTCGGAGTGGGGCGAGTTGGAGGGCATCGCCAACCGCACCGACTTCGACCTGTCCACGCACTCGGAGCACTCGGGCACGGACCTGTCCTACTTCGACCAGGCGACCAACACCCGCTGGACGCCGTACGTGATCGAGCCCGCAGCCGGTCTCACCCGCTCGCTGATGGCCTTCCTCATCGAGGCCTACACCGAGGACGAGGCGCCCAACGCCAAGGGCGGCGTCGACGTCCGCACCGTGCTGAAGCTCGACCCGCGGCTGGCACCGGTCAAGGCCGCCGTCCTGCCGCTGTCGCGCAACGCCGACCTCTCGCCCAAGGCCCGCGACCTGGCCGCCACCCTGCGGCGGAACTGGAACGTGGACTTCGACGACGCCGGCGCCATCGGCCGCCGCTACCGCCGCCAGGACGAGGTCGGGACGCCGTTCTGCCTCACCGTCGACTTCGACACCCTCTCCGACGACGCGGTGACCATCCGCGAGCGCGACTCGATGAGCCAGGAGCGCGTCGGCCTGAGCCAGGTCGAGTCCTACCTCGGCGCGCGCCTGGTGGGGTGCTGACCGACCGGCACCCACCGACGCCCGGCTCGCCACCACGGGTGCCCTGCCCGACGGCGAGCCGGCACCCCGGGGCCTGCGGGCCGCCATCGCACGCGGCGTCGCGCTGGTGACCGGCGACCGCCGGCGGCTGGGGCTGATGCTGGACAAGCCGATCTGGGACAACGCCGGGCAGGTCCGCTCGGTCGCCCTCGCCCGCGACGGCCTGCTGGTCCGGAAGCGGTCGCTGCGCGCGCGGGCCGGCGAGCACGCCTCGCGGGTCAACCTGGGCAGCTCTCGCTGGAGAAGAGCGCGGGGCTGCTGTCCGGCGGCAACCAGCAGAAGGTCGTGCTGATGAAGTGGCTGCAGACCCACCCCTCGGTGCTGCTGCTCGACGACCCCACCCGCGGGGTCGACATCGGCGCGGCACCACGGCCGGGTGTGCGCCGAGCTGTCGGGGGAGACGCTGCGCCAGCACGAGATCCTCGCCGCGATGAACACGGGCACCGTCCCGACCGCCTGATCCCTTCGACCGCCGAACGACCCACCCCGTACCGATCCAGTTCCAGGAGCGACCGTGTTCGAGACCAGCCTGCTCATCGGCAGTCAGCCGTCGTCCGCCGCCGGTGGGCGGACCTTCACCCGCGCCAACCCGGTCTCCGGCGATGTGGTGACGGTGTCGCCTGCCGCCGGCGTCGAGGACGCGGTCCGCGCCGTCGATGCCGCCGCCGCGGCGTTCGAGTCGTGGGCCGCCGCCACCCCCAGCACGCGGCGCATGCTGCTGCTGAAGGCCGCCGACCTGCTCGAGGCCGCCGGCGACCGCTTCGTCGAGCGGATGGCCGCCGAGTGCGGCGCCACCGCCGGCTGGGGCCACTTCAACGTGCACCTGGCCGCGGGCATCCTCCGCGAGGCAGCCGGCCTCACCACCTCCGTCGGCGGGCAGGTCATCCCCTCCGACGTCCCGGGCAGCCTGAGCATGGGCATCCGCCAGCCCGCCGGCGTCGTCATCGGCATGGCGCCGTGGAACGCGCCGGTCATCCTCTCGACCCGCGCCGTGGCCTTCCCGCTGGCAGCGGGCAACACCGTCGTCCTCAAGTGCTCCGAGCTGTCCCCGGCGACGCACATGCTGCTCGGCGAGATCCTGCTGGAGGCCGGCTTCCCCGCGGGCGTCGTCAACGTCATCACCGTCGCCCCCGAGGACGCCGCCGACGTCACCGAGGCGATGGTGGCCCACTCGGCGGTGCGCCGGCTCAACTTCACCGGCTCGACCCGGGTCGGCCGCATCATCGGCGAGGTCTGCGCACGGCATCTCGTGCCCGCGGTCCTCGAGCTCGGCGGGAAGAACCCGCTGCTCGTGCTGGACGACGCCGACATCGACGCCGCCGTCCAGGGCGCGACCTTCGGCGGCTTCGTGAACCAGGGCCACGTCTGCATGTCGACCGACAAGATCATCGTCGACGAGTCGATCGCCGACGAGTTCGTGGCCAAGCTCGTGGCCCGGGTGGAGTCGCTGCCCATCGGTGACCCGCGAGAGGGCGACGTCGTCCTCGGCTCGGTCATCGGGCAGAGCACCGTGGACCACATCGGCCGGCTGGTCGACGACGCCGTCGCCAAGGGCGCGAAGGTGCTGACCTCGGGCGAGCCGAAGGGCACGATCATGCCCGGCGTCGTGCTGGACCACGTGACGTCGGAGATGGAGATCTTCTCCGAGGAGATCTTCGGCCCCGCCGTCACCATCACCCGGGTGAGCAGCCAGGAGGAGGCCATCGCCGCGGCCAACGACAGCGCGTACGGCTTGTCCGCCGCCGTCTTCACCCGGGACGCCGCTCGTGGGTTCCAGGTGGCCCGGCGGATCGAGTCCGGCATCTGCCACATCAACGCGCCCACCGTGCACGACGAGGCGCAGATGCCCTTCGGCGGTGTGAAGGACAGCGGGTACGGGCGGTTCGGCGGCCAGGCCGGCATCGACGCCTTCACCGAGCTGCGGTGGATCAGCATGCAGGTGGAGCCCCGCGTCTACCCCTTCTGAGCAAACCCCGAGTGAGCACTTGCCGTCGTCCGACCCGCCGGCATCCGGCGTGTCGCACGACGACGAGTGCTCACTCGGCCGGGCGGCGAGGGTGACCGGCGTCGCCACCTACTCTGGGTGCCGTGACCGCCACCCTGGAGCCGACGACGACGGCGCTGCCGCCGCTGCGCCTCGGCGGCCTGAGGGTCGACCCCGCGGTGGTGCTCGCGCCGATGGCCGGCATCACCAACCCGGCGTTCCGCACGCTGTGCCGCGAGTTCGGGGCGGGCCTCTACGTCTGCGAGATGATCACCACGCGGGCGCTGGTGCAGCGCAGCACCAAGACGCTGCAGATGGTGCGCGCGACACCCGACGAGAAGGACGCCTTCTCCGTCCAGCTCTACGGCGTGGACCCGGCGACCGTCGGCCGCGCCGTGGAGATGCTCGTGGACGAGGGCGTCGCGGGCACCCGTCCCGCGCACATCGACCTCAACTTCGGCTGCCCGGTGCCCAAGGTGACCCGCAAGGGCGGCGGCTCCGCGCTGCCGTGGCACCGCGTCCTCCTGCGGAACATCGTCCGCGAGGCCGTGCGCGCAGCGAAGGACGTGCCGGTGACCATCAAGACCCGCATCGGCATCGACGCCGACCACGTCACCTACCTCGACGCCGGCCGGATCGCCCAGGACGAGGGCGCCGCCGCGATCACCCTGCACGGCCGTACCGCCGACCAGCTCTACAGCGGCACCGCCGACTGGTCGCCGATCGCCCGGCTGGTCGAGGCCGTCGACATCCCGGTGCTGGGCAACGGTGACATCTGGGAGGCCGACGACGCGCTGCGCATGGTCGCCGAGACCGGGTGCGCCGGCGTCGTCATCGGGCGGGGCTGCCTGGGCCGGCCGTGGTTGTTCGGCGATCTGGCCGCGGCCTTCGCGGGGGAGCCCCGGCGCGCGCTGCCGACCTTCCGCGAGGTCGCCGCGATCATGTACCGGCACGCCGAGCTGCTGAGCGAGGAGCAGGGCGAGCTGCACGGGTGCAGCGACTTCCGCAAGCACGTCGCCTGGTACCTCAAGGGCTTCAGCGTGGGCGGCGACGTCCGCCGGTCGCTGGCGATGGTGAGCGGCCTGGACGAGCTGGCCGGGCTGCTGGCAGGCATCCCTGACCAGCCGTATCCGACCGCGGTCCTCGGTGCCCCGCGCGGCCGGACCAGCCCGCCGCGCCCGGTGTCGCTGCCCGAGGGCTGGCTGGCCGACCGCGACGACCCGCGGCCCCCCGTGGGCGCCGAACTGGAGACCAGCGGCGGATGACGACCAACGGCCCCTTCCTCTACGACGACGGCCCCGCGCCGCTGCACACCGGCACCCCCCGCAGCGCGAGGGGCTGGATCGTCGCCGGCATCCTGGGCATCACGCTGCTGGCCGGGGCGATGGTGGGCTTCCTGTACCTGCTGAAGGGGTCCCCGCAGGAGCAGGCGACCCAGGCCGCCGAGGTCTTCGTGGCCTCGATCTCCGACGGCGACACCGAGACCGCTCACCAGATGCTGTGCACGGAGGAGCGCGACCGGCTGCAGCCCGACGAGGTGGCGGGCGAGTATCTCGGCACCGGCGCCGGCGAGGTCGGCCCGGTGCGCGACGACGCCGTCGAGGGCGCCGCGGTGCAGGTCGTCGCCGTCCGCTGGGCCGACGGGACGACGACGGATCTGCGCGTCCTGAACGAGGACGGGCCCCGGATCTGCGGCATCGCCGGCTGACTCTTCGGGGGTGGATGGCCCGGCTCACACGGACCACGGCTCGCGTCGAGCGCGCGGATCCGACACCATCGACGGACGCCGGTGGGGTGGACGTTTAGGACGTCTGCTCCGCGCGGCATCTCCTCCGCGAGGAACGCGCCCGCGGGGGCCGACGAGCGTGGAGGTACGGGGATGTCGAGCGATGCGTCGGCCAAGTGGGTCTATGACTTCAGCGAGGGCAACAAGGACCAGAAGGACCTGCTCGGCGGCAAGGGGGCCAACCTCGCCGAGATGACGAACCTGGGTCTGCCCGTGCCCCCGGGCTTCACCATCACCACCGACGCCTGCCGCTTCTACCTGGAGCACGGCGGCACCCCGCCGGAGCTCGACGCGCAGGTCAGCGAGCACCTCACGGCGCTGGAGAAGGCCATGGGCAAGTCCCTGGGCGATCCCTCGGACCCGCTGCTGGTGTCGGTGCGGTCCGGTGCCGCGGCCTCCATGCCGGGGATGATGGAGACCGTCCTCAACGTCGGCCTCAACGACGAGTCGGTGCGCGGCCTGGCCGCCCAGTCCGGCAGCGAGCGCTTCGCGTGGGACTCCTACCGCCGGCTTCTCCAGATGTTCGGCAAGACGGTGCTCGGGATCGACGGCGAGCTGTTCGACGACGCCCTCGACGAGGTCAAGCGCGAGCAGGGCACCGATCTGGACCTCGACCTGGACGCCGCCCACCTCGAGGACGTCGTCGGCCGGTTCAAGGCGATCGTCAAGGAGCACACCGGCAAGGACTTCCCGCAGGACCCCCGCGAGCAGATGGACCTGGCGATCAACGCCGTCTTCGACTCCTGGAACTCCGACCGGGCGATCATCTACCGCCGCCGCGAGCGCATCCCCAGCGACGCCGGCACCGCCGTCAACGTCTGCTCCATGGTGTTCGGCAACCTCGGCATGGACTCCGGTACCGGTGTCGCCTTCACCCGCGACCCGGGCAGCGGCGAGCAGGGCGTGTACGGCGACTACCTGCAGAACGCCCAGGGCGAGGACGTCGTCGCCGGCATCCGCAACACCGTGCCGCTGGTCGACCTCGAGCAGATCGACAAGCCCGCCTACGACGAGCTCATGGGCATCATGTCGCGGCTGGAGTCGCACTACCGCGACCTGTGCGACATCGAGTTCACCGTCGAGCGCAACAAGCTCTGGATGCTGCAGACCCGCGTCGGCAAGCGGACCGCGGGCGCGGCCTTCCGCATCGCCACCCAGCTGGTCGACGAGGGCCTCATCGACATGGACGAGGCCGTGCGGCGGGTCAGCGGCGACCAGCTCGCACAGCTGATGTTCCCGCGGTTCGTCTCCGGCGGGAACGCCACCCAGCTGACCCAGGGCATGAACGCCTCGCCGGGTGCCGCTGTCGGCCGCGCGGTCTTCTCCTCCGAGGAGGCCGTGACGTGGGCCGACCGCGGGGAGAAGGTGGTCCTGGTCCGACGGGAGACCAACCCCGACGACCTGTCCGGGATGATCGCCGCCGAGGGCGTGCTGACCAGCCGGGGCGGCAAGACCTCGCACGCGGCCGTCGTCGCCCGCGGCATGGGCAAGACCTGCGTCTGCGGCGCGGAGGAGCTGCGGGTCGACACCAAGGCGAAGAAGTTCACCGCGCCCGACGGCACCGTCGTGACCGAGGGCGACGTCATCTCCATCGACGGCTCCACCGGCAAGGTGTGGCTCGGCGAGGTGCCGGTCGAGCCGTCCGCGGTGGTCCGCTACTTCGAGGGCGAGATCGATCCGGGGTCCGACGACGCCGACGACCTCGTGAAGAGCGTGCACCGGATCCTCACCCACGCCGACCAGGTGCGGCGCCTCGACGTGCGGACCAACGCCGACACCCCCGAGGACTCCGCCCGCGCCCGGCGCTTCGGCGCCCAGGGGATCGGGCTGTGCCGGACCGAGCACATGTTCCTCGGCAGCGACCGCCGCAAGCTGGTGGAGAAGCTGATCCTGGCCGATGGGGACGAGGAGCGGCAGGCGGCGCTGGACGCGCTCGAGCCGCTGCAGAAGCAGGACTTCCTGGAGATCTTCGAGGAGATGGACGGGCTGCCGGTGACCGTGCGGCTGCTCGACCCGCCGCTGCACGAGTTCCTGCCCGACCTGACGGAGCTGTCGGTGCGCGTCGCGCTCGCCGAGGAGCGCGGCGAGCCCGACGAGGGCAACCTGCGGCTGCTGGCAGCCGTCCGCGGCATGCACGAGTCCAACCCGATGCTGGGTCTGCGCGGCGTGCGCCTGGGCCTCGTCGTCCCGGGCCTGTTCGACATGCAGGTGCGCGCGATCGCCGAGGCCGCGTGCGAGCGGAAGAAGGCCGGCGGTGACCCGCGGCCGGAGATCATGATCCCCCTGGTCGGGGCGGTGCAGGAGCTGGAGGCCATCCGCGAGGAGTCCGAGCGGGTGCTGGCCGAGGTGTGCCAGGCATGCGGTATCGACGTCGCACCGCTCATCGGCACGATGATCGAGGTGCCGCGGGCGGCGCTGACCGCCGGCGAGATCGCCGAGCACGCCGACTTCTTCTCCTTCGGCACCAACGACCTGACCCAGATGACCTGGGGTTTCTCACGCGACGACGTCGAGGCCGCGTTCTTCCACCAGTACCTGGACAAGGGGATCTTCGGCATCTCGCCGTTCGAGGCCCTGGACCGCGACGGCGTGGGCCGGCTCGTGCGGATCGGCGTCGAGGCCGGACGGGCCGCCCGCCCCGACCTCAAGCTCGGTGTCTGCGGCGAGCACGGTGGCGACCCCGAGTCCGTGCACTTCTTCCACGAGGTCGGTCTGGACTACGTCTCCTGCTCGCCGTTCCGGGTGCCGGTGGCCCGGCTCGAGGCGGGTCGCGCCGCGCTCGGCTGACCTGCACCTGCTCGCCGTCCCTTCCGGGAGCACGTCGTCAGTCCCGCGTGGTACCCATGACGGGTGTTCGTGTGGAGACTGACGACGCGGGTCGTGGGAGCGGCCGTGCTGGCCGCCGTCCTCCTCGTGCTCTCCACGGCGCTGGGCATCTGGTGGATCGCCCGGCAGGATTCCCGCCCGCAGTCCGACGCGATCGTGGTCCTGGGGTCGGCGCAGTACAACGGCGTCCCTTCGTCGATCTTCGAGGCCCGGCTCGAGCACGCCCGTGAGCTCTACGAGGCCGGCGTCGCGCCGGTCATCGTGACCGTCGGCGGCAGGGCGGAGGGTGACCAGTTCGCCGAGGCCGAGGCCGGCCGCGACTACCTGGCGGAGTCCGGCGTGCCGGCCGAGGCGCTGCTGGCGGTCCCCGAGGGTGTGGACACCCTGGAGAGCATGCGGGTGGTCGGTGCCGCCTTCGCCGAGCGCGGCTGGTCGCACGCGGTCGTGGTCACCGACCCGTGGCACGCGATGCGCGCCGTGCGCATGGCCGAGGACTCCGGCATGGAAGCCGAGAGCTCGCCGACCCGGCAGGGCCCGGCCGTGCAGACCCGCGATACCCAGTTCCGCTACATCCTGCGGGAGACTGCTGCCTACCTGCTCTACCGCGTGACCGGCGAGAGCGTCGCCGGCGCACCCGGCATCGGCTGAGGAAGGACACAGTGCTCGAACTGGGCAAGGCCGACTCCGCCGGGACCGGCGCGGGCGTGGTCCCGGTTCTGCGCGACGGGACGGTGATCGCCGCGCTGCACGGCCGGGCGAGCAAGCAGCCGGGCACCGCCACCATCGGGGCGCAGACCTGCGTGCTGGAGCAGTCGAAGGGCGAGCTGACCGCCCGCCTGGCCGGTGAGTCCGACGGCACCGCGCGGCTGCGGGCCTGCCGGACGTCGGTGTGGAGGTCGGCCTGGACGGTGGAGCTGGAGGGCACCCCGGTCGAGGTCGAGAAGGTCTCGCTGTGGACGGGCACCCACCGGTACCTGACCGGCGGCCGGGTCATCGCCGAGACCGGCAGCACCGGCGGCTGGACCCCGCGGCCCACGCTGACCGCCGAGCCGGACCTGCCCGTGCACCACCAGGTGTTCCTCCTCTGGCTGGAGACCGTGCTGCGGCCCACGGGCGACGGCGGTGTCGCGATCGGCGACGGCGGCAGCTGCGACGGCGGCGGGAGAGGCGGGGACTGATGGCCGGACGAGGTCGCATCCGGGCTGCGGACATCGCGCTGGTCCGCGAGCGGAGCAAGATCGACGAGATCGTCGGCGAGCACCTGCAGCTCAAGCGCGCGGGTGGCGGCAGCCTCAAGGGGCTGTGCCCGTTCCACGACGAGAAGTCGCCGTCGTTCCAGGTGACTCCCAGTCGCGGGCTCTGGCACTGCTTCGGTTGCGGGATGGGCGGCGACGTCATCTCCTTCGTCCAGCAGATCGACCACCTGTCCTTCTCCGAGGCCGTCGAGCTGCTGGCGAACCGGGCGAACGTTGAGCTGAAGTACGAGGACGACGGCGGGCGACCGACCGCCGGGCCCGACCGCGCCTCGGTCGGCCAGCGCGCCCGGCTGGTCGCGGCCAACACCGCGGCCGCCGCGTTCTACGCCGAGCAGCTCGCCACCCCCGAGGCGGCGCCCGCCCGCCAGTTCCTCGCCGACCGCGCCTTCGACCGACAGGCCGCGCTCGACTTCGGCTGCGGCTACGCACCCGGTGGCTGGGACGCGCTCACCCGGCACCTGCGCGCGAAGGGCTTCACCCAGGCGGAGCTGGTCACCGGCGGGCTGGCGAAGGAGTCCTCCCGGGGCACGCTGATCGACCGGTTCCACCGCCGGCTGCTGTGGCCCATCCGCGACATCACCGGCGACGTCATCGGCTTCGGCGCCCGCAAGCTCATGGACGACGACCCGGGCCCGAAGTACCTCAACACCCCGGAGACGCCGCTCTACAAGAAGAGCTCGGTGCTCTACGGCATCGACCGGGCCAAGCGGGACATCGCCAAGCGGCACCAGGCCGTCGTCGTCGAGGGCTACACCGACGTGATGGCCTGCCACCTGGCCGGCGTCACCACGGCCGTGGCGTCCTGCGGCACCGCCTTCGGCGCCGAGCACATCGGCGTGCTGCGCCGGCTGCTCATGGACCAGGACGAGTTCCGCGGCGAGGTGGTCTACACCTTCGACGGCGACGCGGCGGGCCAGGCGGCGGCCATGAAGACCTTCGCGGAGGACCAGCGCTTCGTCGGGCAGACCTTCGTCGCGGTGGAGTCCGAGGGGCGCGACCCGTGCGAGCTGCGCCAGGAGCACGGTGACGCCGCCGTGCGTGACCTCGTCGCCCGGCGCACCCCGCTGATCGCGTTCGTGCTGAAGACGACGCTGGCCGGCTACGACCTCGACACCGTCGAGGGCCGCGTGGCGGCGCTGGAGAAGACGGTGCCGCTGGTGGCCCAGATCAAGGACCACGCGCTGCGCCCGGCGTACGCCCGCGAGCTGGCCGGGATGATCGGCAACATCGACGAGTCCCAGGTGCTGGAGCGGATGCGCCGGCTCAGCAACGACGGGGGAGGAACGCCTGCTCGTGGACGCCCGCGCGCTCCCCAGCGGACGCCGGACGACGCCGCCCTCGCCGTCGAGCGCGAGGCGGTGAAGGCCGCGCTGCAGGTGCCGGAGTACGCGGGACCGGCGTTCGACGCGGTGCCACCGGCCGCCTACACCGACCCGGACTACGCCGCCGTCGCCGCGGCGGTGGCGGGTGCCGGAGGGGCGGCCAACACGGCGGTCACCGGGCCGGCGTGGCTGGACGAGGTGGCCGCGCACTGCGAGCGCGAGAGCGCCCGCGCGATGCTCACGGCGCTGGCCGTGGAGCCGCTGCGGGCGGTGGGCGAAGGCGACGCCGGCTACGTGAACGCCGTCGTCGCCCGCCTGCAGGAGATGGCCACCGTCCGCGAGATCACCGCGCTCAAGGGCCGGCTGCAGCGGATGAACCCGATCGAGGCCGGCGACGACTACATGAAGGCGTTCAAGCAACTCATGGACCTGGAGCAGCTGGCGATCTCGCTGCGCAAGCGTGCGGTGGGTGGTCTGGGGTGAGCCTGCTCGAGTCGATCCGGCGGCGGTTCGCCGGCCCGCCGGAGCCGGTGCGGGCGGTCCTCGCCGACCCGGACGAGCGGGCGCTGGCCTGGGGGCCGATCGTCCGCGACGGCGGGTGGCTGGTGGCCACGTCCCGCGGGCTGCGCACGATCGACGCCGACGGAGCGACCGACGTACTGCCGTGGCACCGGGTCGGCTCCGCGCGGTGGACGGGCACGAACGACGGCGGCGGCAGCTTCACCGTCACGGCGCTGACCGAGGTGGAGCCGGGGGTGCAGGCCCGGGAGCCCGCCGTCCGCTACGTGCTGAGCGACGCCGGCGACCTGCCGGCCGTGGTGCGCAAGCGGGTGGATCAGACGGTGCTCACCAGCCGCCGCACGGCGCTGCCCGGCAGGGGAAGGGTGCTGCTGGTGGCCCGCCGGGTGCCCGGTCAGGCCGAGCGGGAATGGACCGTCGTCTTCGACGAGGACGCCGACCGGCACGACCCGGAAGCGCGGGAGGCAGCGCGGCAGAAGCTCAGCGAGGCGCTGGCCGCCGAGCAGCCCACCTGAGCCGGTTCAGCGCGGGGGCTCGCCGCCCATGCGGGCCTTGAGCGCGGAGACGGCGTCGTCGGCGCGAGCCTGCGCCATGCCCGCCAGGCTCTGCAGACGCGGGTCGTCCTTCGCCTGCTCCCAGCCGCGGCGGATCTGCTCGTAGCGCTCACGCCCCGCCCGTGATCCGAGCACGTAACCAGCACCGAATCCGGCGAGGAACGACAGCTTGGACATGGAGGTCCTCCTGGGTGGACGTGCGGGAAACGACGATCACGCTACCTGTGGCGCACAACGCTTCGCCGCCGGTGAGCCCTGCGCGAAGCCTTCCAGGCCCTGGGGTACTCTCGTCGGGCCAGCGGGTTCGCCCCCGCTGATCCCCCGTAGCTCAATTGGCAGAGCATGCGACTGTTAATCGCAGGGTTATTGGTTCGAGTCCAATCGGGGGAGCAGAACCGCAGCTCAGCCGCTTGCGGAAGCGATTTCTCTCTGAGCAAACCATGAGAAGCCCTGATTTCGGCCGCGGGCAGTCGGGTGTGGACGTCCCGGCCGGCGAAGAGTTGAGGCGGGGAGCGGCGCGCTGCGAGCCGTAGTCGGGTCACCTCAGACACGTAGAGCGCGAGTCGACAGGTGCCTCCGCGCGTGGGCTGTGTCGAGCTCCTGTCGCCGAAAACCCTCCACCTGAGGACCACCCTGGGCATGGGACGACGGACGTCCTCCGGTTCTCCTCCGGTACTTCTCCAGCTGCCAATTCGTGCCGCATTCGGCGGCGAGACGCTGGCGGAGCGGGTGGGCGCTGGGGCTAGCGTTCATGGCCGGGACCGGGTGTCCACCGAACGCCTGATGGGGGGCTGCCGTGGCGCGGTTGCTGCTTCGAGGCGATCGCCTGCAGGCTGCCCGCGAGGCCGAAGGGCTGACCAGGGAAGACCTGGCCACGAGGCTGGAGCTCTCAAGCCCGGCGGCGCGTGCGGGTCTGGGAGACAGGGCGCGAGCGTCCGCAGCCTCGCTTTCTACCCCGGCTGGCTGCAGCGCTGGACGTCACCTCTGTCGATGGCGCGCCGGCTTCGTCTCTGAACAGCGCAGCCGCGCCTTACCGTCAGCGACTGTGCGCATAGGGAGTGGCGGAACCAGACCGGCTCGGCCTGTAAACCCGTTCGGCTAGGCGGTTCAACCTCTCTCGGCGGCCGATGAGCCCAGGGGGCCCGACGTCACGCCCCCGGCGATGGCGGTCCAGCAGACGATCGCGGGCACTGCGGTCAAGACGCCGATGAACGTCATGGCCATCGCCGTGCCGGGGGTCGAGCCCGGGTCGCCGTGCCAGTTGTTCGACCAAGCCATCGCGGCTACGGCCACTCCGATAAGCGCGAGACATCCGCTGACAGCGAAGGCCGCGATACCCGCCCACCGTGCTCTACGGAGGAGGCCGATGCCGGCAGCCGCCGCGGCGGGCAGCAGCAAGGCGAGATCCTCGAAGGCGACGGTCCACCAGACACTGGGGCCGGCTACGTAGTCGGCCGAGGGCGTGCCGTCGACGATCGACAACCACGCAGGGAGGTATCGGCCGAGCACGAAAAGGGCCACGATGATCAGCAGCAGGCTGCCGATCACCGCGCGGGAACGACGACCGAGGCTAACTGCCGTCGTGGGAAGTGCACGCCACGCGCCGATGGCTACGGCCGCCGAGAGGAGGAGCACAGAAAGGAAGAGGGGGAAGAACGCCTCGTCATTGCCGGGTCGCCCCAAGCGGTCCGGGCCCAACACGAGCTCGGCCGCGAAGTACCAGGCGGCGAGTGCCGTACCGAGCGCCAGCAGAGGACCGTGCGGCGACCGCCGTCGGAACAGCCAGGCTGCCAGGAGGGTCAGCGGCGTGATGACTGCCAGGGACACCGCATCGGCTCCCATGAGCTGGTGTGCGAGCAGCGGCGACACCCGGTAGTCGATGACCCCGGTGACCAGTGGCCCGAGCAGCGCGACGACGACGATGTCGGCGGCCAGCACCGCTGTCGCGGTTGCCAGCCACCGCGCCGCGGCCTCGTCCACCGGGTCGACTGCCGAGCGCTGTCGAGTGCGCCCGCCCGGTGCATCCGTGCGGCGTCCTCGGGGGGCGCTGATCGCGCTCATCGTTCCTCCTGGGGCTCGATGAGCCCAGCTTCGCGTCCACGTGCGGGCACGGCACCGGCCACGGGTCCTGGCGATGGGGGACCAAAGACCCGCCCTCCGTCGGCCCAGGTGAATGGACGAGGCTCTTCGACAGTGAGCGGCGGCTGCCCGAACGGGGCTACGGGCGCTCGTCTGTTCGGGCTGGTTGGCCGGAGTAGGGACGCACCATCTGGAGCGGCCTGAAGTGCGCGGGGCGAGCAGGCCAGCCGCGATCTGATCGCCAGCCTGAGTGACCGCTGCCGGAGCCCGGCGGGCGGCAGGAGTGACCACCGACCGCCCGGGCCGGTGCTTCAGCCGCCCAGTTCGGTCAGCAACTGCTCCCTCTCGTCGATCTCGGCGGTCTGGGTGTCGCGGATGTTCTCGGCCATCGCGATCGCGTCGGCGTTCTGACCGTCGGCGATCTCGGTTTCGGCCATCTCGACGGAGCCGGTGTGGTGCTCGATCGTCTGCTCCAGGAACAGCCGGTCGAAGTCCGCACCGGTGGCGGACGTCAGGGCGTGCATGTCCTCCTCGGACATCATTCCGCCGTCGTGGTCCATGCCGCCGTGCTCGACGCCCCACTCCTTCAGCCAGCCTGTGAGCGTGTCGATCTGTGGCTGCTGGGTGCCTGATCCTGCGCCGGTGGCCGGAGGGCGGCGTCGATGACGACATCAACGGCTCCTCCGCCGGGCGGGAGGCCCCCAGCGATGGTCGGGGACGCCGCCGTGTGCCCGGGTCGGGCCTCCGCTCCGGCGACGACGAACGTCCCCACTGTGTGGGGGCGCCGCGGTCGCGTCCCATGCGGTGCGGACGAAGGTCGGTGGTGCATCGGCGACGAAGGGCTGTGTCGGTCCCGCTCGTTCGCAGCGAGGGTGGACGGTGACCGGCCGGCATCGGGCGACCGCCCTCCTGCGCCGCCGGAGAAGGAGGCCGCGCGTGACCGAGAACCGGAGGCCGTACCCGGTACGTGTCGACGCGGCGGTGGAACCGTCAGTCTCCCGCGGACTGTGGCTGGTCAAGTGGCTGTTGCTGATCCCGCACTACGTCGCCCTGGCGTTCCTCTGGATTGGGTTCAGCGTGGTGAGCGTGATCGCCTTCTTCGCGATCCTGTTCACCGGGCGGTATCCGCTCGGCCTATTCGACTTCAACGTGGGCGTGCTGCGCTGGACGTGGCGGGTGCACTACTACGGCTACGGCGCCCTGGGCACCGACCGCTATCCGCCGTTCACCCTCGCCGACGTCCCCGACTACCCGGCACACCTCCACGTCCCCTACCCGCAGCGGCTGTCACGCGGCCTGGTGCTGGTGAAGTGGTGGCTCCTGGTCATCCCGCACTACCTGATCCTGGCGGTGTTCGTCGGTGGAGGCGTCTGGTTGGGCACCCGGGGCGGTGACGGCGAGGGCTTCTTGGACACCGGTTGGGGTGCCGGCGGGCTCGTCGCGCTCCTGGTGCTCGTCGCCGGCCTGGTGCTGCTGTTCACGGGCCGCTATCCGCGTTCCCTCTACGACTTCGTGCTCGGCATGAACCGGTGGGCTCTCCGCGTGGCCGCCTACGCCGGGCTGATGACCGACGAGTACCCCCCGTTCCGCTTGGACCTGGGCGGTCCCGACGCCGGTTCCGTGCCGGCTGGGCCGACGCCGCCGCCACCATCCGGCTCGCCCGTGGCCGGGCCACCGGCCCCCGCTCCGGTGGCCGGACCGGCGCCGCACAGCTGGACCGCCGGCCGGGTCGTAGCCCTGGTCATCGGCGTCGTGCTGCTGTTCACCGCCGCGGGCACCCTGCTCGGCGGTGCGGACCTGCTTTGGGTCGACCGCACGCAGCGTGACGGCGGCTACCTGTGGACTCCGACCGCCGAGCTCAGCACCGACCGCTACGCGGTCATCAGCGACAGCTTCCGGCTCGAGGGTGCGGGGCTGGACTGGGCGGTCGACGAGGTGCTCGGGCGGGCGCGGATCGAGGTCACGTCGGCCGACGGGGAGACCGACATGTTCGTCGGGATAGCCCGAACCTCCGACGCTGCCGGCTACCTGCGGGGCGTCGGGTACTCCCAGCTCGATGACGCGAGCTTCGGCTGGGACGGCGGGCGGATCGCAGCCACGCGGACCACCGAACGCACCGGCGGCGCACCGGGTCAGCCCCCCGGCGAGGCAGACATCTGGGTGGCCGAGGCCGGTGGAACAGGCACACAGGCCCTGACCTGGCGGCCCGCGGACGGCGACTGGACGGTCGTCGTGATGCGCTCCGACGGTGGTGCCGGTGTGACCGCAGGCGTACGCGCCGGAGCGACGGCGCCCGGACTGCCCTGGATCGCCACCGGACTGACCGCCATCGGCGCGTTGCTCCTGGGGATCGGCGCACTGCTCGTCGCTGTTGCGGCGCGCCGCACCGGGACGACACCGCACAGCGACGTGTCGGCGTACGCGGGACCACCCGCGCCGCGGAGCCCGGGATCGACCGAGCCGGCGCTCACTCCCGAGACCATCGCCAACCGCTGAGCCGTCCGCGGGCCCTCGCCGGCTTCCGGGACCTACGTCCCGGAAGCCGGGGACGTCGGGCCGCGGACGCGGCACGACCCGGACGATGACGTGGGGAAGATCCGGGAAGGAACCGGGACATGCTCTGGAGGAGACCCCGTGAGCGAAGTGAGGCAGCGGATCGTCGTCGGCATCGACGGCTCGGAAGGAGCACGCGGGGCGCTGACCTGGGCGCTGACGCAAGCGGCGCAGCGGGGTGCGGACCTCGAGGTCCTCTCCGCCTTTCCGGTCGACTTCTACTGGGTCGACCCCTACCTCCTGGACAGCGGCCGGATCGACGCCATTCGCTCGCAGACCGAGATCCGTGCCCAGGCGATGCTCGACGAGGTACGGCAGGACCCGGCCATCGTCGCGCTGGCCGGAGCGGCCGCTGTCGACGTCCAGATCCTGGTTGTCGGCGGCGCGCCCGCCGCGCACCTGGTGCAGCGCTCCGAGGACGCCGCGCTGCTCGTGGTCGGCAGCCGGGGACGCGGTGGTCTGCGTAGCACGGTCGCCGGCTCGGTCGCCCTGCACTGCTCGGCGCACGCGAAGTGCCCGGTCGTGGTCGTGCATCCGACGACGGCGCCGGCGGAGGAGCCGGCGCGGGTAGTGGTCGGCCTCGACGACTCCCAGCCCGCCCGCGCCGCCCTCGCGGCGGCAGTGGAGATGGCCGCGCCCCTCGGAGCACGCGTCGATGCTGTCGTCGCCTATGAGGCCCCGAATTACTGGATCGACCTGTACGCGGTCATGCCGCCACCGATCGGTGAGACCCAGCCGCACGCCCGCGCCCGCAGCGAATCGATCGTCGCCGAGGTGGTCGGGGCAGAGGCACTCGAACGGGGCGCCGTCCGGGTCGTCGCCGTCGAGGGTCACCCCGGCCAGGTGCTGGTGCGAGAGGCCGAGGGTGCCCGGCTGCTCGTGGTCGGCAGCCGCAGCCGCAACCAGCTGGAGGGTGTCGTCCTAGGGACCGTGGCGCTGCACTGCGTGATGCACGCCCCGTGCCCGGTGCTGGTCGTCCCCGAGCCGGCGGACCGGTCCCCCGAGTCGACGGTGCAGGCGACCGCGGGGGCCGGGCTCACGGTGGGCTGAGGTCCTCCCGGTGCAGGCGTGGGTAGTCGACGTTCCGGCAGCGATCGACGCGGTTTGCTGCGGCGGGCTGCAGCGCGAGCTGCCGAGCCGGCCCGGGACAGGTCCGGGGCTGGGCGTCACCGGCTGCGGGGCCTGCCGCACCGACCTGCACCTTGCGTTCTCGGTACGGGAGCGCATCAGGGCCGTGTGGCTGGGTGGAAGCGACGCCAGCTGCCGGTACTGCCGGCGGGGCGCCGAGAAGCTCTGCATTGGTCCGGCGTTCACCGGCTGAGACGTCCCCCGGGGCTGCGCCGACGCCTACCTGGTCGCTGAGAGCTTCGCCTACCGGCTGCCCGACAGCCCGGACGACGAACAGGCCGCCCGCTGCTGTGCGCCGGAATCGCCCGTTACCGGGCACTGCGCTGCGCCGATGGGGCACCCGCGGTCGCCTCGGAATCTACGGCTTCGGCGGCAGCGCTCACCTCGCCGTTCGAATCCTGGCGAGCCTCTCCGGTGGGGAGTGCCGCTTGCGCAGCTCGGTGTCAGGGGTCACCGGTGGGGTCCGGCCGCGGGTCCTGAGTCACGGTCGTGCGGGACGTCTTCCCCTGGGACGCGTCGACGCGCGGACACGAGGCTACTGAGGTGGAACCCCGCGCGTTCTCGGCCTGCTCTGACGCCGTATCCGGTGAGCCAGTTCTGACCGGCCTCGATCAGGTCGGGGGGGCGGCGCCGTGGTCGCGGCCCGCCACAGAGGTCGCCCGGGATCTGGAGGCCGACCCGCGCACCGGTCTGGACGACCCCGTAGCGAGAGCCCGGCTGGCTGCCGACGGTCCGAACGAGATAGCGACCCGACGGCCGCTGTCGCTCCTGCGGTCGATCCTCGCCCAGCTCACCGACCCGCTGATCCTGGTGCTGATCGGGGCCGCTGTGCTCACCGCCATAACAGGGGACTTCGTCGACTGTGCAGTGATCCTGCTGGTCATCACGGTCAACACCACCCTCGGCGTCGTCCAGGAACGGAGGGCGATCCGCGCCGTCCGCGCCCTGACGACCCTCGTGGCGCCGAACGCCCGGGTGGTCCGTGGCGGACGGGACGTCTGGGTCCCGACGCGAGGCCTGGTTCGCGGCGACGTCCTGCGACTGAGCGCCGGGGACATCGTCGGCGCCGATGCGCGCCTGGTGCGCAGCACCCGCCTACAGGTGGACGAGTCGCTGCTGACGGGCGAGGCACTCCCGGTCGACCGATCCGCCGAGGCGATCGCACCCGAAGACGGGCCGGTGGCGGATCGAAGCGGCATGGTGCACGCGGGTACGTCTGTGGTCCGCGGTACCGGAGAGGCCGTCGTCGTCGCCACCGGCATGGCCAGCGCCATCGGTCGGGTGGCCGCGCTGGTGCAGGAGGGAGAGTCACCCCGCACGCCGCTGCAGCGGCGGCTCGACCGGCTGGGACGGCAGATCTCGGTCGCAGTCGTGTTCGCGTGCCTGGTCTTCCTCCTGCTCGGGCTGCTGCGCGGACAACCGTGGGAGATCACGGCCGTTGCCGCCGTGGCGCTGGCCGTGGCGGCGGTGCCGGACTCCCTGCCGGCCGTCGTCACGCTTGCACTGGCAGGGGGGGCCTCCCGGATGAGCAGGCGGGGCGCCGTCGTCCGCTCCTTGCCGGCGGTCGAGACGCTGGGGTCGGTGACCCTGCTTGCCACGGACAAGACCGGCACGCTGACCCGCGGCGCCATGGTCGCCGACCGCTCGTGGACCCCGGCGGACGGAGACCGCCCGCTCGACGGAGCGGTCCCTGCTGGCACCCGGTCTCTGCTGGAAGCGGCAGCGCTGTGCAACGACGCGGACCCGACGGGGGCGGGCGAGGCCGGGACCGCGGGATCGGCCGACACGGAGACCTCACTCGTACGGGCAGCCCGCGACGCCGGTATCGACGTCGCGGCGCTGCGCTCCGCATACCCGCGTGTGCACGAGGAGCCCTTCGACGCGGTCACCCGCAGAATGACCACGGAGCATCGGGAGCCGGGTTCCGGGTCCAGCACGATCACCAAGGGTGCGCCGGAGGTGATCTTGCCCGGGCTGGCCGGTGCCGGGGACGCCGTGCCGGTCGCCGAGCGCTGGGCAAGGGAGGGTCGGCGGGTGCTCGCCGTGGCCCGCGACGGTCGCCTCCTGGGTTTGGTCGCGCTCGATGACCCGGTCCGCCCGGAGGCGGCGGAAGCCATCGCGTCTTGCCACCGTGCCGGGATCCGGCCGGTGCTCGTCACCGGCGACCACGCCGGTACGGCCGAGGCCGTGGCGCGAGCCGTCGGCCTGGTGGACGACGCGCACCCCGCCGAGGGGCACGTGCTGGCCCGGGTGGAACCTGAGGGCAAGCTGCGGTACATCACCGGGTGGCAGGCCGCGGGGCACGTCGTCGCGATGACCGGGGACGGTGTCAACGACGCGCCGGCCCTGCGCGCGGCCGACATCGGCGTGGCGATGGGACAGCGCGGCACCGAAGTGGCCAAGGAGGCCGCTGACCTCGTCTTGGCCGATGACAGCCTGGCCACGGTGACCGCGGCCATCGCCGAGGGCCGGCGCGTGTACGACAACGTGCGGCGGTTCGTCGGCTATGGCATCGCCGGGGGCGCGAGCGAGGTCCTGGTCATGCTCCTGGGCCCGTTCTTCGGACTGGCACTGCCCCTCCTGCCGGCCCAGATCCTCTGGGTCAACCTGCTCACGCACGGGCCCGTCGGTGTGGCGATGGGAGCCGAGCCTGCTGCCCCCGACGTCCTGCGTCGGCCACCCCGCGATCCGTCGAGCGGAGTGTTCGACCGCTCGTTGACGCTGCGCACGATCGGGCTCGCCGTCGCCATCGCCGCCGTCTGCCTCGCGGTGGCCACCTGGTCGCGGGCCGGTGGTGGGCCCTGGCAGACGCAGTTGTTCGTGGTCCTGACCGTGGCGCAGCTGGCCCTGGCGCTGGTCCTGCGGCCGGGCGGCGCCTGGCGCGGCGGAACGGGTGCCCTCTGGCTACCGGTCGCCGTCGTCACCAACGGGCTGCTCCTGGTTGCCGGGGTGTACCTGCCGGGTCTGTCGGATGTGCTGCGCACGGAGCCGCTCGCCGGCGCCGAGTTCGCTGTCGCCGCCGGGGCAGGGTTCCTGCCCGCGGCCGTCCTCTTGCTCGTGCGCCTCGTCGGCCGGCACACCCGGGCGGACCTGGCCCGTTGAGTGATGCCAGGACATCCGAGCCGGGCTCGCGGCGCGACCCCGATTACCAGGGCCGCGGACAGGGACGCCGACCAGCAGGTTGAGCAGAGCGCCCGCTGTGACCCCGGCAGTTCCTCCGCCGACCACGTCGAGAGGGGCGTGCCCGCCGAGGTACACGCGCGCCACGGCGTTCAGGACCGCCAGCGCGACTACGACGACCAGCCAACGGCGGCGCAGGTACGGGGCCAGGACGACCACGATCCCGAACGCGATGATCGCGTGGCCCGACGGGAAGGACAGCCCCGCCGAGGGGACGTCCCGCAGGACCGCGCCGGGGATCGTGGTGCCGGGGCGCTCGCGGTGCACGAACTCCTTGAGCAGCCCACGCTCGACGCCCAATTTGACCGGCACGAGCAGCCCAAGCCCCAGCGCCAGCCGCCACCGCCGCAGCGCCAGCGCGGCGGACGCCACGAGCAGTGGCATCCCGAGCACGCCGAGGGTCTGGAAGACCCACAGCGGCCGCTCCAAAACATCTGGCCACCGGTTCACGAAGGCGAAGACCTGTCTTTCGGGGTTCCCGACGGTCCCCGGCGACACCGCCCAGGCGCACAGCCCCGTGACGGCGGCTGCGGCGAGCGCGGTGCCCGCGTCGGCCGTTCGGCGCCGGAAGGCCCGGCTCATGCGAGGGTCCGTCGCTGCTCGGGTCGGGACGGCACTCGCCCGGCGCCACGTCGCCACAGCAGCCAGGCGCCCAGCCCCAGCGGGATCGGCAGGAACCAGGTCAGCAACCGGAACAGCAGCACCGCGCCCGCTGCCCCTGTGGAGGCCACCCCGACGGCGGTCAGGCCGGCGACGTAGCTGAGCTCGGCCACCCCGAGCGCGCCTGGCGTGAGGGGCACGATGGTGACGAGCCGGGTCACGGAGAACACCGCCAGGACGACGATCCAGTGGACGTCGGCGCCCTCGCCGTCGACGGTCCGCAGGCAGGCCAGGAGCAGGCAGAACAGCGCCGCGTGGCTCGCGATGGCGGCTGCAGTGAGATTCAACCAGCGATGTCTCAGCAGCTCGAGGGAGTCGGTCCGGAACCGGTCGGTCCGCTCCACCCACTCCGACGGACCCGTGCGGCCCCGCCGGAGTGCGATCCGGGTCGCGAGCCGCTCGGCGGTGCCGGCCAGCGCCGCGCCGGCCCGGCGGTTGGTGAGGGTGACCAGCAGCGCGGCTACGGCGGCGAACAGGACGACGCTGCCGAGCACGGCAGCGACGGTCAGCCCTGCTGTCGCGTCACTCACCAGGACCAGCCCGCCCAGCGCCGCCGCGGGCATGGCCGATTTGACGAGGTTGTTCCAGATGCCGGTCAGCGCCACCGCGCGCGTGATGATCGCGCTCGTGAACCCGAAGGAGTGGTACATCGCCGCCGTGGTCCCCACGCCGAACGCGAACCCGGCCGGCACCGTGTTCGAGATCGCCGTCGAGGCCTGATCGGCCATCAGGGCGCGCCACCACGTCAGTCCCGGAACGGCTGCCATCCAGAGGGGGGCGTAGGACATCAGATTCACTGCGCCGAGGACCGCGACGAGCACCGCCTCCGGTCCTGACAGCGAGCGCACGAGGCGCCAGGCCAGTCCGTAGTCGGCGATCTGCGGCAGCACGCCGGCGAAGACTGCGACCACCACGCCGATGGTGAGCCCGAGGCGCACGGCCGGACCGGAGGCCACCCGTCGCAGCCCGGCGCCCCTGCGGGGTTGCGGCTGGGCGATGGTCACGTCACGAAGCGGTGCTCGAACCGCGCCGCCAGCAGTGAGCCGAGTCCAGCCGGCACCCAGTACGTGAGGAGCCGGAAGGCGAGGACGCCGGCGCAGGCGCTGGCCAGTGGGGCGCCCAGCGAGGTGAGCGTCAGGAGGAGGCCCACGTCGGCGGCGCCCGGCAGGCCCGTCGCCGGCAGGACCGACCAGAGCAGGTGCAGGGCGCCGTAGACCGCCACCGTGGCCAGCAGTGGCACGTCAGCGCCCACGGCATGCACCGCGGCTGCGAGTGCGGCGGCCTCGAGGGCCACACCGAGTGATGCCCAGCCGAGCTGCGGCCACCACTTCCAGCCGCCCGGGGCGCTGCGGTGCCGCCGCCAGGTCAGGGCCTCGCGCAAGGTCAGGGCCACGTGCCGTTGCGGGTCCCCGGCGCCCGCCGGCCGGGTGGCCGATCCGTGCCGGTGAGCCAGCCATTGGCCCACCAGCACCAACGCCCACGCTGCGATGCCCAATAGGCCGGCCGGGACAAGCGATTCCGGCGTACGCCACCCCGTGAGCCGGCCCTCCACCATCGCCAGCACGAACGTGCCGATCGCCACCACGGCCGCCGCCCCGATCGCCCCAGCGAGGAACCGGTCGGTCGCCCGCCGGGCCGGCTCCTCGAGGACGCCGGCCCGCTCGAGATAGCGGGCGGTGGAGCGGCGCCAGCCGGTGCGGCCGTGGAGCAGAGTCGCTCCCTCCGCCACCATGGCGGCGCCGAAGGTCCGGGCAAGAGCGATTCGTCGGTCGACTGTCAACAACGCGGCGGCCGCCATGGCGGCGCGCGCCAGGATCACGAGGGCCAGGGCGCCGCCCAGCCACCGCCATCCGCCGACCTCCACCGACTCGATGACATCCGTCGCCCCGCCGAGGAACGGCACGCCGGCCAGGATCAGGGCGACGCCCGCCCCTACGGCCGCGCGGGCGGCGACGCTTGCGGGGCCGAACTGGGGACGAGTCGGATCGGGCAGGTTCAGTTGGCGGCGGAGCTCGCGCCGCAGTCCGCTGAGCCGTCCGGGCTGTCCCCGCTCACCCTCCCGTGTCGCCGCGGAGAGAGTCAGCGGCCGGAGGCCGGGGAGTGCCGCGCTGACGACGTCGGGACCGAGGGTGCCCAGCGCGGAGTCGACGACGAGGGCCGGGTCGATCCGGAGGGAGAGGGACGCCATCAGCTCGGCCACATCTCCGTCGAGCGCCCGATCGTCCGCCCCCGTCAGCGCGTTGCCGAAGTCCACGAGCCACGGCTCGCCGCCCCCGTCGACCAGCACGCTGGAGGCCACCAGGTCGTGGTGAGCCACCCTCGCCGCCCGTAGCCGTGCCACCTGCTGCCAGACCCGGGCCAGGAGGTCGGGCGTGAGGTCGTCCGGCCGCAGCTCCTCGAGCGTCCGACCGGCGATGAACTCCTGCACGACGACAGCGCCACGGTCGCTGCCCCGGGCGAGGACGACCGGCGGGGTCCGGACGCCTCGTTCCCGGGCCGTCATCGCCGCCACCGCCTCGTGCTCCGCCTGCTGACCCAGCGGCGCCACCGCGTCGGCATCCTTGATGTCGCGCACGGCGATGAGGCGATAGAGGCGGTAGAGCCAGTCCCGCTCGAAGCGGTCCGGGTCCAGGACCTTCACGTACAGGCGACGACCCGCCTCGTCCACGGCCGTGAAGGGGTGGGAGCTGCGCGCATGGACGCCCGCCGGACGCAGCTGGTGGACGGGCAGGCCACACCGTTGAAGCATGCCGGCGATCTGGGCTGTCGCCGGCTCCCACCGCGGGACGCCGAACAGGTAGTGCACGAGCGCGCCGATCGCCCAGCCCACCGCCGCACCGCACAGGACGTCCAGGGGGAGGTGCGCGCCGACGTAGACCCGGGCCATGGCAACCGTGAGGGCCAGTGCCCATGCCACCCGCCGTCCTCTGCGGGAGAGGTACGGGACCGCCGCGGTGGCGAGGGCCGCGGCTACGGCGGCGTGCCCGGAGACGAAGCCGATGCCGCTCACGTCCCCGTCGAGCAGATTCGCGTCGACGAGACCGGCCGGTCGCTCCCGCCCGACGACGCTCTTCACCAGGTCGGCGGCGACGTAGGCCAGGAGTCCCGAGGTCAGCATGTCGCGGGCCATCCGAAAGCGGCCGGTCAGCGCGGCGACCGCCGCAACGGCCGGTACGGCGACCATGTTCCCGAGTTGCATGACCGCCCAGACCATCGGAAAGACGTTCTCCGGCAGGTCGTTGACGATCCGGAAGAGATCGTGCTCCAACACCGGGAGCTCGCCTCGCTGCGCGATCAGGAAGCCGATCCCGAACACCGCCAGGCCGAGAGCCGCCCGCACGAGGTCGACCTGATTCCGCTGCACCTTCCTGCGGCGGGCATGGTCCCCGCCCTCGGTGCGGCGGGCGGGTGGCGTCGTCATGACCGGGATCGTCATCCCGTCACTTCATACCGTGACCGGTTCCGGTGGGCAGGGTCTTGCGGCCCGTTGCAGCAGGCCCGCGGTCCTCCCTCGGCAGGGAGCGGACGTTGGTCCCGGGCGATCGGGGACGGTCGTCCCGCGACCGCACGGCTCCCTAGCGGCAGTATCGCGGGTGGTTCGCGCGCATCGGGCGCCCACCATCAGGAGGACGACGTGGACACCCCGCCCCGCGGTAGGCTGGCCCGCGTCGCTGACGTGCGGCGGCCATCGTGGCCGGCCGCCACCGCGCGGCGCCGTCCGTCGGGGCAGGAACGTGTCACCCACCTGCGCGACCCGGGCCGAATCCGGACCTGGGCCGTCGTGCTGGTGACGTCACTCACGGCGTTGGTCCTCTTGCGCCTCGTCACCGAGCAGGCGGGTCCCGTTCAGTCGGTCGATCGGGCGATCCGCGACGTACTCAGCGGCTGGCCGGCCCGTGGCGTGGCGGAGCATCTCGACGCCGCCGCCACCGCTGCCGGTTACCGACTGCTCTGGCTGCCCGTCGCGGTGGTCCTGACCTGGTTCGTACGCTGGCGGCACCTGATCGTCTACCTGGGCACGGTGTCGGTCGTCGCCGCCGCAACCCAGGTCGTGGCGGGAGACGCCCATTTTGCCGAGGTCGTGCGGCGCGGTGTCACGGGTTCCGCCGATGCCGTGGTCGTGCCGGCCTGGCCGGTGATCGTGCTGGCTGCGGTGGTCGGGGCGACGGTGCTCGTTCTGTTCCCGTCGGGCCGTGCGCGCCGGTGGGGTGCTGTGGCGGGGATCGTCGCCGTGGCGACCATGGCCGCGGCCCGGGTGAGCCTGGGGCTGGACAGCGCCTTCGCCACGATGGCCAGTGCACCCCTGGGCTGGAGTGCCGCGGCTCTCGCCTTCGTCGTGTTCGCCCCGGACCGCGAGTTCCCCGTGCACTACCGGCGAGAGGTGAAGGCGCACCTGCGCCTCGACGACACCCGCAAGGCCCGGATCATCGCCGCGGTCCGGGCTCAGTTGGGTATCCCGCTCACCGGCCTCGCCCCCTACCGTCTCGACGGATCGGCCGGTTCCACGCCGTGCCGCCTGGTCGTCGCGGACGGTCCGCCCGACCTGCTGTTCGGCAAGCTGTACGCCACGACGCATCTGCGGTCGGACCGCTGGTACAAGTATCTCCGCGTGCTGCGCTACGGCCGCCTGGAGGACGAGGCGCCGTTCTCGTCGGTGCGCCGGCTGGTCGAGCACGAGGACTACATGCTCCGGCTGCTGCGCGACGGGGGCGTGCAGGTGCCTGAGCCCGGGGGAGTGGTCGAGGTGATACCGGGCCGCGAGTACCTGCTGGTCACAGAACTCGTCCCGGGTGCCGTGGAGATCCTCGAGTCGGGCGTTTCCGATGAGGTGATCGATGACGCGCTGCTGCAGGTCTTCCGCCTGTGGCAGGCCGGGGCCGCGCACCGGGACATCAAGCCGTCCAATGTCCTGGTGCAGGGCTGCCGCGTCGTCCTGATCGACGTGTCCTTCGGGGAGTTGAGACCCTCGCGGTGGCGGCAGGCCGTCGACCTGGCGAACATGATGCTCATCCTCTCGCTCGCATCTGGCGCCGAGCGGGTACTCGAACGGTCGGCACGGTTCTTCTCGCATGACGAGGTGGCAGAGGCCTTCGCGGCGACCAGTTCCCTGACCGTTCCGCGCCAGCTCAGGCGACTGCTCGACGCCGACGGCCGCGACCTGGTGACCGAGTTCCGTCGTCTGCTGCCTGCCAGGCCCCCCATCAGGGTGCAGCGGTGGAGCCTCGTGCGGGTGTTGCTGGCCCTGGCGGCGCTGGCCGGTGCACTACTCACCATCCTGCTCGTGGGGCTGAACCTGCGGGCCGGCGGTCTGCTGTGACGGCGACGGAGAGGATGCGTGCCGGTAGAGCGCCCCGCGCCGGACCGGCCGCCGCGTCGAGGATGGACATCCCACGCCGGCCCCAAGTCCCGGAGAACGGGCTGAGTGCGCCCGCAGTCGCCGAGCGGGTCGCAGCGGGCCAGACCAACGCCACCTCGATGCGGACGAGCCGGACGCTCCCGGACATCGTGCGCGCCAACGTCTTCACCTTCTTCAACACCCTCCTCGCCGGCCTGTGCGTGATCGCGGTGATGACCGGTCGGTGGCAGAACGCGGTCTTCGGCGGCGTCGTTGTCGCCAACGCCGCGATCGGCATCGTCCAGGAGATGCGCGCGAAGCGAACCCTGGACCGGCTCGCCGTGCTGAACGCTCCCCGGGCCCGGGTCCTCCGGGACGGGGTCGAGTGTGATGTGCCGGTCGCCGCCGTGGTCCTCGACGACCTGCTGCTGGTCACCGCGGGGGACCAGGTGCCTGCCGACGGCCTCGTGCTGACGTCGAGTGGGCTCGCCGTCGACGAGTCACTGCTCACCGGCGAGGCAGATGCGGTCGCCAAGCGTCCGGGGGACGCCGTGTGGTCCGGCGCGATCGTGGTCTCGGGGCAAGCGCGGGTCCAGGCCGTCGCGGTGGGGGAGTCGTCGTATGCGGCTGGCCTGGCCGCAGAGGTACGCCGGTTCACCGTCACGTATTCGGAGCTGGTCGCGAGCACCAACCGAGTGCTGCGCTGGATCGCGATCATGCTGCTGGTCGTCGGCCCCGCCGTTCTCTGGAGCCAGTTCCGCACGTCGGAGAACGAGGGCTGGCGAGAAGCGGTGACCGGCACGGTGGCGGCGATGGTCGGCATGATCCCGGAGGGCTTGGTCCTGCTGACGACGCTGGCCTTCATGGTGGCGACGCTGACGCTGGCCCGCAGGCAGGTGCTGGTCCAGGAGCTGCCCGCCGTCGAGGGCCTGGCCCGCGTGGACGTCGTCTGTCTGGACAAGACGGGCACCCTCACTTACGGCGACATCCGGTTCCACCGACTCGTCCTCCTGGACGCCGACTCCGACCCGCCGACCACCAGCCGGCCACCCTCGAGGGCGGCGACGTCCCCGACCGTGGAGGTTCACATGTCCGACACCCCTTTCCCGTTCACCGGGGCTGGTCAGACCGTCGCCTTCGCTTCTCCCTACGAGAAGGACGGCGCCAACGTCGTCACCGTCACGGCGTGGCTTCCACGCGCAGATGTCGGGGCAATCGCCCGATGGGGGCGTTCGTGGTCCGGGATGGCCGGGTCCGCTGGCATCCGGTCGTGGACTTCACCAGGGTCATCGCCACCGCAGAACTGGTGGTCGGGGTCTCATGATCGCGAGACGGCTTGCGGCTCGCCCCAGCGCCGCGAAGGCGGCCGTGACCATGGGGCCCGGGGGCTGGGGCAACATGAAGGGCGGCGTGATGGCAGTGCGGCCCGCTGAACCCGGCTGGTTGCGCCGACGCGCTCGTCCCGCCACCCCGGTCCCGGGCCCGCGCCGTCCGTGGTGGCCCCGCCTGCTCTCGGCAACCGCACTGGAATCGCTGCTCGGATGATCCGCGCAAGCGTGTTGTTCGTCGACGTCGCGAGGAGTGCTCGTGTGGGTGCGTAACCACCTGGTCAACCCGGTCGTCCGGGCGATGGCTCGGACACCAGGGCATCGGCTGCTGGGTGGCCGGCTCCTGGTGCTGGCCTACACCGGCCGCCGCACCGGCCGCCGCCACGAGCTGCCCGTCATGTCGGCGCCGTTCGGCGACGGCCTCGTCGTGGTGGCCGGGAAGGGGGAGGGGAAGACATGGTGGCGCAACTTCGGCACCGTTCCGCAGGAGGTGACGCTGCGACGTGGCGGGCGTCGGTCGGTGGGTGCCGCTCGACGACTCCAAGAGGGTGACGTCGGCTACGGGGCGGCCGTGGAGGCATACCGCCGTGCCTTTCCGCGGGTCGAGGTGGCGGCCGGCACCCCGGTCATCCTGCTCGAGGCGATCCAATCGCCGGCACCGGGGCGCTGATCGGGGTCGGCCGCCGTCGGTGCCGTCACTCGGTGTCCGGGACCGAACGCCGGCCCCAGCGGAAGTAGGCGACCGGCCCCACGAAGTTGACCGCGATGACCGCCCCCCATACCGCCTTGCGCCCGTTGACGGCAGCCGACGGGCGGACGGCGAGGTCGGCCCACGCCGTCGCCGCCAGGGAGAGCTGGACGGATGCCAGCGTGAGGACGGCCGCCTGCTGTCGCGACGTCAGGTCTCGCCATTTCCGTCGAGTCATGTGAGTTCCTCCGTTCGATAGACGGCTCCACCCGGGGGGCCAGGCCCGCGTACAGGAGAGCCTGCGGCACGTTGGCCAACCAGTACGGATAGGCCACCGCGGGGCTGATGCCCAGCACCCAGACGGTAGCCAGCGACAGTCCTGCCCCCTGGTGCCGGCTACTGAAGAGCAGCGCGGCGACCACCGCCTCGAAGGCGACGGTCGCGCCGACGACCGGTCCGGCCACGGGCACCAGCCGGCCGAGGAGCACGCGGTGGGGCGGCAGCCAGGCGCTGTCCCGGAACCACTCGACTACCTGAGTGGCGTGCGGCAGCGTCCCGACGGGTTCCCCACGGCGCAGGCCGCGAAGAACGCGCCCACCCTGCGGGCACCGGTCCGGACGGACACGTACGGGCGTCGTCGATGAAGGGACGGCGGAACGGCCGGGCCGCTGCCGGCCGTTCCCATTGCCGTCGGAAGTCACTCCGTGCACAGAGACGACCATGTGCCAACTTTGTCGTCGCAGGGCCGTTGGTCCTGTCTTGCTGGGCCATGCGTCACCGGGTCGTCCGGGGCGGCTCGGGTCGGCTGAACACTGTGTCGGGAGTCCGTCCCCTACAGGACCATGGTCCCTGCCCGTTCTGGGTCGGCGCAGGTCAGTGTGGGGTCATGCCAGTCACGGTCGACCCCCTGCGATCGATGAGCACACCCGGGGAAGCAGTCAGGCTTCGGGTGCTGGTGGCGGTCGCCACCCGGCACGGTGCGACCAGGGAGATCGCCGACGCCATCGCGGCGGGGATGGCCGGGGCATCCGAGGACACGTGGACCGTGGACGTCCGTGACGCCGGCGACGTGGCCGATGTCCGGGGCTACGACGCCGTGGTCGTCGGCAGTGCCGTCTACTTCGGCCACTGGCTGGAGCAGGCGCAGAGCTTCGTCCTCCGCTGCGCCATCGACCTGTGGAACCGGCCGGTCTGGGCCTTCTCCAGCGGCCCGCTCGGGATTCCGCCCCGGCCGCCGGAGGAGCTGCTCGCGATCGAGGAGATGCTCGTGCATACCCGCTGCCGCGAGCACCGGGTCTTCCCGGGGCGCCTGGACCGATCACTTCTCGGACTGCGGGAGCGCGCCATGGTGACGGCACTCCGCGCGCCCGAGGGAGACTTCCGCGACCTCGCAGTCGTCGGGGAATGGGGCGCGGGGATCGCCGGAGAGCTCGCCGACGAGCTGTCCGGCGCGGCGGAGTGACCGGGACCGCCGTCAGGGAGCGACGTCGATACCGGGGACATGCTCACTGCGACCGGCCTGTTTGGCACCGAGCACCCGGCAGTTCCTCGACCGTGTCGGCGTCACCCACTGCTTGCGCCGGGACGCATGGCTCGCGGATGCCGTGCCGGAGGTGATGGAGATCGACATCAACCCGCTGGTGCTGGGGTCCGCAAGGCGTCTTCGCTGTGGATGTGCGGATCCGGGTGGCCGCTGAACGTGCTGAAGCCGCGCCCGCTACCGGGTCAGCGACGTGAGCATCTGAGGCAGGTGTCGCATCGGGCCCATGTGCCCTTCCCCGCTGTAGACGACCAGATGCGCGTCGGACAGGTGGTCGGCCAGCCACTCGCCGTGGGACACCGGCACGGTCGAGTCGCGCTCGCCGTACCAGAGGCGGACGGGACAGCGAACAACTGCAAGGTCGACGTCCCACGGACCCAGCCAGGCGACGTTGTCCCAGCCGCCACCTCCGGCTCCTTGCCGTAGTCCCTCGCTCACCATTGCGAACAGGTGGTGGCGCAGGGACGGATCCGCGAGGACGTCGGCGTCGGTGTCGCCGAAGAGAGCATCCATTCCCGACATGAACGTCTGCTCGTCGTCCCGAAAGGCGACCATCATCTCCGCGCCCACGCAGAACTGCTCAGCAGCACGGGCCGGCTCGTCGGGAAGGAACGAGAGCGCCACCCGGTCGCTCTCCTCGAGCTTCTCCATCGCCCCGGGAACTTGTTGGAATGGGCCGGGGCCAGAGGCCACGCCGACAGCCGAGACCCGTTCGCCCATGACTGCCGCCGCGGCTAGCGCGAAGGGCCCACCTCCCGACCAGCCGAAGGCGGCGAGCCGGTCCAGTCCCAGCCTGTCGGCAATCTCGCGGCCGTCCTCAGCAACGCTCCTCAGGCCGAAGGGAGCCGGGTCGGAACGGCCGTAACCGGGGCGATCGAAGCTGATCAGACGCACGCCCAGATCTCCGGCCGCCTGGTCGCCGAAGTCGAGGTCGAGCCGGGAACCTGGTGTGCCGTGGAAGTAGAGGACCGGCGACCCCTTCGGGTCGCCCGCCTCGCGGACGCTGATTGCGCGCCCCTCGATGACGACCTCGCATTCACCCATTCAGTGACCTTAGCGGTGGGCGTCCCTCTCCGGCCGCGGCGCAGAGGCCGTGCGGCCGGGCGCTCCGGACCTCTCGCCCTGGGCTCGGCGGGGCCATGCGGAGGTTCTCGGGTGCCGTCAGCCCTGTGGGTCGGGCACGACGACGGCACGGCCGTTGACGGTCCCGGCACGCACGGCAGCGTAGGCCTCCGGCGCCCGGCTTAGCGGCCATGCCGTCGTCTCGGCGACCAGGTCGCCACGCGCGGCCAGGGCCAGGACCCGGTGCAGTTCGGGGCGGGTCCCCCAGTACGTCGTCGAGACCCGGACCCCGAACGGTAGCCCGAGGAAGGACACCGGCAGTGATCCGCCGCCGATTCCGACGAGGACGATGTGCCCGTCCGAACCGATCACCGAGGCGGCGAGAGTCAGGGTGCCGTCGGTTCCCACGATGTCCAGGACGGCGTCGGCGCCCTGCCCGTCCGTCAGGTCACGGATCTCTGCCGCCGTGGTCTCCGTCGCGTCAAGCGCCACGTCGGCACCCACCTTCGTGGCCAGCGCGCGGGCCTCCGGTCGCCGATCGACGACGACGACCCTGGAGGCGGTCGTAGCCCGCAACACTTGGACGGCGAGGTGGCCCAGCCCTCCAGCGCCGATGACGACCGTGGTCGTCCCCGGGGCGAGCAGGTCCCGCACGCGCTCCACGGCGTGGTACGGGGTGAGACCCGCGTCCGTGAGAGGCGCTGCCTGGAGCGGGGTGAGCCCGTCGGGCAGGGGAAAGACGTGCCGTGCGGCCGGAACCAGGAGGAACTCGGCCATGCCTCCGTCACGGCCCAGGCCGGGGACGGGTGCTCCGGAGGCGGCTCGGCGGCAGTAGTTCTCAGCTCCGGTGGAGCAGGCCGTGCAGACCCCACACCCCCAGGGCCCGTAGAGGGCCACCGGCTGTCCCGGCTCCAGCGAGAGCATCCCGCCGCCGCCGATCTCCTCGACCCAGCCCGCGTTCTCGTGCCCGAGGGTGAAGGGCAGCTGCCACGGCATGGCTCCCTCGGGGAACTCCGTCAGGACGTGGATGTCGGAATGGCAGACACCAGCCGCGCCGATCCGGACGAGGACCTCTCCGGGACCGGGTCGCGGCACGGGGACCTCGCGCAGTAGCGCGTCCTGTCGCCAACCGGTCATTTGCAACGCGAGCACGGTGCCCTCCTCCGTCGCGGCGTCTTCCTGACGCCGTCAGGTGGGACCGGCGTCGTGCCGACGGGGTCCCGGTCGTGGTCGAAGCGTGGCGCGGCGGGCGCCCGGGCGGATGGGTCAGCGGCCCTCTGCGTCGGAGATGAGGGACCGGTCGGCCCTCGATGAGGGCGCGGTTCTGCGGCTCTCCAGCTCGGCGGCGATCGTGTCGGCCCACGCCTCGATGGCCGGCCAGTCCCGCTGGTCGCCGGGTTGCCCGCCGGCGGCACGCCAGAAGAGGCGGCCGTACCAGGGCACGCCCGCCGTCTGCACCACACCGCCGAAGATGCGGTGCTCCAGGGGGCGAAAGCCGGTCGGGAAGCCTTGTTCGATGCGACGTAGTTCCTGCCCACTCAGGCGGCCGGCGCGCCCCGGGCCAGGCGCGAGCCCGCCCACGCTGAAGCACCAGGTCGGGCAGTGGCCCGTCGTGCTCGCCGCACGCCGCAGGAAGTCGAGGGCAGGCGGCAGCCAGCTCATCCCGTGGACGGCGCTGCCCAGGACCAGGGCGTTGAACCGAGCGGGATCGAGGTCCGGCCCGACCGGGCGCACGACGACCTCGTCGGCCGCTCTCTCGAGCCGCCCGGCGATCCGTTCGGCAATCTCCTGCGTGGAACCGGCTGCGGTGGCGTAGCCCACCAGAACACGGAAGCTCTCGGTCATACGACCACGATGGTCGGAAACCGCGGACACCCGGCAGGGGCCGAGGACCCGTCCTGTGTAGGTCGCACGTCGTCGTCCCGCAGGACGTGGGTCCGCAGCTGGTCACCGGTCCCTCATCAGCCGGGACCTTCGGCACCACTCCGGTGCGCGCCCATGTCGACTCCGCGGGACTGCCGTCAGGGCTCGAGGTGACCTGCCACGCCACCCACCAGCCCGCCGGCCGTGCGCTGCTCCAGTCGGCAGCCGGCGCCCACCTCCTGGTCGTCGGCGCCCGTGGCATAGATGGTTTCGCCGGTCTGGTGCTGGCGTCCGTCAGCGACCAGTGCGTCCGCCACGCACCATGCCCGGTCACCGTCGTCAGGACCGGCGTCCAGGCCACTCCGGCGTGGCAAGAGGGGACGGCCGCCCTTCCGGCGAACCGTTGAGGCATGGGCCCGCCCCACCAGGCGTCGCCCGGTGCGGCGGGCCGGATGCTTCAGCGCGACCGGTTCGGGACCCGGGCGACGTCGGCGGCGATCTCCTCGGCCCAGGCGCGGAGTACTTCCCAGTCGCGGAAGTCACCCACGGGGGCGCGCATGGCGGTCACCATCGCGCGCTCGCCGAAGGTCAGCAGACTCTTGTCCAGCCGTCCGGGGAGGACCCGGTGCCCGCGGGCGCCCAGGATCGACCCGATCGGCTGCGCGTCGTGCGGCTCGTCCGGCGGGAACGGGGGCTCGCCGACAGGCCCGCTGGAAAGCAACCACACCGGTCGTCCGCGCAGTACCTCGGTGTGCGCGAAGGCGAAACTCCGGGCCGGCTCCAGCCATCGCCCGACGTAGACGGCGCTGCCGAGCACCACGGCGTCGAACGACGCCGGGTCGGGACGGTTCTCGACCGGGATGGCAGCGGCAGTCAGGCCGAGCCGACTGCCGGCCTCCGTCTCAGGCAGGCAGCGCGCAAGCTCCGCGGCGATCTCGTGAGTGGATCCGTGCTTGCTGGCCGCGGTCACCAGGACACGGGGACCGCCGCTCATCTGGACTCCTCGGCGGGGATCGGGACGACGGCCACCGGGCAGCCTGTCCGGTGCAGCACGCCGTGCGTCGTCGCGCCCAGCCGCGCGAAGGCCCGGCGGTGCCGATGCCCGACGACGAGCAGTTCGGCGGTGAGTCCGACGGCCACGAGCGCACGGGCGGTCCGTTCGCGGACCACCACTTCCCGCACTCGCACGTCGGGTTCCTTGTCCCTCCAGCCGGCCAGCGCTTCTGACAGCGCCCGCTCCTCGTCGGAGAGAACTCCGGCCCAGTCGACGAGCGGCCCCACCGACTGGAACGCCGTCTCCAGCGTGGCGTCCTGCCAGGCGTGAACCGCGACGAGATCGGCGCGGCGCGCGGCCGCCTCGGCGAATGCGAACGCCAGGACGTCCTCGTCTCCCGCGCGGCCCTCCACCCCCACGACGACCGACGCGCGCTCGCGAACGACCACGGACGTCTCGTCGGGGAGCACCACGACGGGGCAGGAGGCGTCGGTGACCACCCCGTTGGCGGTCGAGCCGAGGAGGAGACCTGCCACACCGCCCACACCCCGGCTGCCCACCACCAGGAGCTGGGCCTCTTCGGACGCCGTCCGCAGGGCGACGACCGGGTTCTCGTCGACCATCGCCCAGCTGACCCGGTCGGCGCCCAGGGTCTCGGTGGCGTGGTCGGCGGTGGCTCGCAGGATCGTCTCCGCCCCCTGGTGGACGAGTGTTCCCACGTCGCCCCCCTCGGTGGGGAGGTCGGCGATGCCACCGGACGGGAAAGTCAGCGCATGAAGGATCAGTAGGGGCACGTCCCGTCGTCCGGCCTCGGCGGTGGCGAACTCCGCGGCTCGCCGGGACGCCTCGGAGCCGTCCATCCCGACGACCACGGGCCGGGGTTCACGTTGGTGGGTCATCATGCTTCCTCAGGAGTGAGTACTGAGCGGTGGTCTGCTGTCGCGGGCGCCTGCTCCCACGCGGGCGGAAGGACGTGGGCTGCGACGACGCCACCGACCGTGCGGGCCAGGGCGATCACCGCTCCCTCCTCGACGGCGACTGAGGGCTGCGGGGTTCCCCGGCGGCGCTGCAAGGTCGCCACGCCCTCGGTGACCTCGACGCCCCAGGCGTCCAACTCCCCGGTGTAGCTCTCCACCAGGCGGTGGAGTTCGTGTCGAATCTCCTCGTCGGGGCGGATCAGCGTGCGCAGCACGTCTCGTCGGCTCACGATCCCCACGACCCGGCTGCCGTCCGCCACGGGGACGCTGCGCAGCCGGTCATCGAGGAAGAGCCGGGCGATGTCGGCGAGGTCCGCCGTGGCTTCCACCGACCGCACCTCACCGGTCATCACGCCGCTCACCAGCAGGGACGGCGCATCGCCGTCAGCATCGCCGTCCCGACGCAAGTGCAGTCGGGGGTCTCGGGGAATTCGGTCGCGCAGGACGTCGGCCTCCGCGACTATGCCCACCAATCGGTCCTCGCCGTCGATCACCGGCAGCGCCGCGAACCCACGCTCGGCCATGACTTCGGCTGCGTACTTGGCGGAAGTATCCGGTCCAACGGTGACGACCTCACAGGTCATGACGTCTCTGGCCTGCACGGTTCCTCCTCCAGGAGCGGTTGCCGCGCCGGACGTTAGGCAGTCGTCGGGGCTTTCCCCAGGGTCTCCGGGCGCACCCGGGCGGGACCTCCGTCCCTGCCGGCCATCGGAGGGACGCAGGTCCCTGCACGGCGGGACCCACGGCCTCGGTACGAGCACCACGGTGATCGTCATCGTCAGGGACGACACCCGGCGGCGTGCCGGGTACCGGAGGAGGAGCATCACCATGGACGCCAACGACACCCGACCGTCCGACGAGCTCGCCAGCCGGCCGCGGGTCGTCGTCGGGGTGGACGGATCCGCTGGTTCACGTTCTGCGCTCGGCTATGCCATGCGTGCCGCCGTCCAACGCGGTGCCGACCTCGACGTGGTCTCGAGCTACGCCCCGGACCTCTACTGGATGGGCGGCGCGCCGGTCGCGATCCCGGACATGGGGTCTGTCCGGGACGACATCGAGAAGCGTGTTCTGGACATGATCGGGGACGTCCGGTCCGACGTGGAGATGCCGCCGGGGACGGACACCCCACCGTTCCGGACGAACCTCATCCTGTCACCGGAGCCCCCCGCCGCCGAGTTGCTGCGACGGTCACGCGACGGCGACCTCCTGGTGGTGGGGAGCCGGGGGCGGGGTGCGGTCCGCAGCGCCCTGCTCGGCTCGGTGGCCCTCCACTGCGTCACCCACGCCCCCTGCCCGGTCGTGGTGGTACACCCGACGGTCGGCGAGCCGGGGGGCACGCCCCGGGTCGTGGTCGGCGTCGACGGCTCGGATGCCGCGCGCGCTGCGTTTGCCGCGGCCATCGACGAGGCGGTGCAGCGCAATTCGGAGCTCGATGTGGTGGCGACCTACGCGGTTGTGGACTACTGGACCGACCTGTACTCGGTGGTCATCCCCTCGGTCGACGAGATTCGGTCCGACGCCCGGCGCGCCGCCGAGGAGCAGGTGACCTCGGTCCTGCAGGAGCGGCCGATGGGCTCGGCCGCTCCTGTCGTACGGATCGAGGCCGTCGAAGGAGCGGCATCGGACGTCCTGGTCGAGCGTGCCCGCGGAGCGGACCTCCTGGTGGTCGGGAGCCGCGGTCGGGGTGCCGTTCGCGCCCTGCTTCTGGGCTCGGTCGCGCTGCACTGCGCCATGCACGCGCCGGGCGCGGTGATGGTCGTCCACCCGCAGCGGAGCGGGCCGGCGAAGACCCAGGAGGCTGCCGACCATGCGCAGCCCTGAGACTGCTGGCGTGATGCCCGACTCCGACGTCGTCGTCCGGACCGACGGGCTGACCAAGCGCTTCGGCCGCAGGGCGGCCCTCCGGGACGTTCACCTGGAGGTGCGCCGGGGGGAGGTTCTCGGCTATCTCGGGCCCAACGGCGCGGGGAAGACGACGACCCTGCGCCTCTTGATGGGCTTCATCCGCCCGACGGGAGGCTCGGCGCGGATCCACGGCCGCGACACCTGGCGGGAGGCGCACCACGTCCATCGGCAGATCGGCTACCTGCCGGGGGAGCCGTCCCTGCACGACCGCCTGACCGGCCGCGACCACGTCCGGTTCACGTCTCGGCTACGGGCTCAGCGGGACGACAAGCGAGCGGTCGCGATCGCGGAGCGGCTGGACCTCGACCTCGACCGGCCGGCGCGGACGCTGTCGAAGGGGAATCGGCAGAAGCTGGCCCTGGTGCTCGCCCTGATGTCCGATCCGCAGCTCCTGGTCCTCGATGAGCCGACGAGCGGATTCGACCCGCTCGTGCAGCAGGAGTTCCAGGCACTGCTCCGCGAGCACACGGCCGCCGGAGGCAGCGCGCTCCTCTCGTCGCACGTTCTCGGTGAGGTGCAGCGCACGGCCGACCGCATCGGCGTGCTGCGCGCCGGCCGGCTGATCGCCGTGGAGGAGATGGCCGTGCTGCGGGAGCGGTCCCTGCACCGCGTGCGGGCGCGCTTCGACGACCCCGTCACTCCCGCCGACTTCGCGCGCCTGCCGGGCCTCCGCGATCTCACGGTGACTGCGTCCACGCTGACCTGCAGCGCGCCCGCCTCGGCTCTCGACGCTCTGTGCCGCCGCATGGCCGAACATCGGCTGGCCGACCTGGAGTGCACGGAAGCCGACCTCGAGGAGACCTTCCTCGCCTACTACGGAGGAGAGCCGTCCGATGCTGCCTGAAGTCCTGCGCCAGACACTGGTGCTGCAGCGGCGGAGCCTGACCACCTGGGTCACGGCAGTGATCCTCCTGGTGGCGTTGTACGCCTCGCTGTGGCCGAGCATCCGCGACCAGCCCTCGGTGACGGAACTGATGGATCAGATGCCGGAGGTGTTGCGCTCGCTCCTGGCCGCCGCCGACATGTCGACCCCCGTCGGCTACGTGCAGACCGAGCTGCTGGGCCTGACCGCCCCGCTGCTGGTGATTCTCTTCTCCGTCGTGATGGGGGCCTCCGGGATCGCCGGCGAGGAGGACCGGCGCCGGATTGACCTGCTGCTGGCCAACCCGGTCAGTCGTACGCGCGTGCTTCTGGAGAAGGTCGCCGCGATGATCGTCTCCACCCTCGTGCTGGTCTCGGCGGTCGGGCTCGCACTCCTGGCTGCAGGCGTCCTGGCGGGGCTCGACCTGCCCGTAGGCAACGTGGCCGCGGCCATGCTGCACCTGTGGTTGCTCGGCATCGTGTTCGGCACACTCGCCGCCGCCCTCGGCGCGGCGACAGGGCACGTGATCATCAGCCGGGCGGTTCCCGGCGTGGTCGCTCTCATGGCCTATCTGCTCAACGGTCTCGCTCCGCTCGTCGGCTGGCTGGCCCCGCTGCGGAAGTTCTCGCCGTTCTATCAGTACTCGGGACACACGCCACTGGTGAACGGAGTCTCCCTGGCAGGGGTGGCAGTCGCGGTCGCCACTGTCCTGGTCCTCGCCGCGGGCGCCGTCGTCGCATTCCGACGACGGGACGTGGCGGGCTGACGTCCTACCGTCGGCGCATGTCGTCTCCTCCCCGTGGCGGCCGCATCCTCCCTGCCTCCCGGCGGCGTCACCCCGCCATACGGACCGGTGAACAGCTCACGATCGGTGAGCGCGCGGCCGACCGGCTGCGCAACGGCATGGGCTCGTGGACGTTCGTCTTGCTGGCTCGTGTTCCTGGCCGGCTGGATGGTCGGCAACGGTGGAGACGGATTCGACCCGTATCCGTTCATCCTGCTGAATCTCATCCTCAGCTGCCTGGCGGCGTTCCAAGGCGCGATCCTGCTCATCGCGGCGAGACGGGCCGATCAGATCTCCTCCGAGCTCGCCGCGCATGACTACGCCGCCGATCTGGAGAGCGACCAGACGATCAAGGAGGTTCGCGCGCTCTTGCGCTGCGTGCACCGGCAGGTAGGTGCGCCGAGTCCCGACGCCGCCGGCTACAGGGAGGCCTCGGGTGACGCTGCCCGGTTCGAAGGTCCTTCCGATCACTGACGTCTGACCGTGCCCGGTATCGGTGCGGCGCGGGAGCGTGGACATGTGAATCGGTGCCAGAGGCCCGGAGGGACGGCTTTCTCAGCTTCTTCCTCGGGACTGCGGCGTGCCGCTCGGGCCCTGGCGGAGGAGGTCCTCATCGGCGGCTGCCAGGTGCTCGCCGCAGTGGCGGCGGCGCCACTGGCACGACGCTGGTACGCCCGCTGGGGGGCGCGGCCCGAGGAGGTAGCGGCCGCTCTGCCCGGTGACGACCTGATCCCCTCCCCGGTGCTCGGCTACACCCGGGCGATAACCATCGGGACCCCGGTCGAGTACGTCTGGCCCTGGGTGGCTCAGATGGGTCAGGGGCGGGGCGGCCTGTACAGCTACGACGCGCTGGAGAACCTGGTGGGATGCGACATCCACAGCGTCGACCGCGTGCTGCCGCGCTATCAGCAGGTGCAGACCGGAGACCTGGTGCGGCTCGGCCGCGAGGGTTATCCCTGTTTCCGGGTCGCCGACGTCGAGCCGCAGCGAACCCTCGTCCTGATCGGCGCGGACGTCCGGCCGCCGCACGCCGCCGGCGCGGTCCAGAACGGGACCGCCGGCACCTGGCAGTGGTCCCTGCAATCGCGAGACGGCGGACGGCGGACCCGCCTCGTCGTCCGGCAGCGACTCCTCTTCCCGCCGTCGCAGCGGTTCATGTGGCGCATCGTGGACGCCGTGGGGTTCGTGATGGACCGCCGGATGCTGCGGGGCATCCGACGCCGTGCCGAACAGCTTCTGGCTGGGTCTCCGCGTTCACCTAGGGGCGGTTCAGCGCGTGGAGGGACGGTTGAATGGGTCGAGCCCGTCGAGTGTCCCGCCCCGGGTCTGATGGAGGCTCTCGATCCACGTGAGGATGAGAGTTATCGCGGCACCGAGGAAGTACCCCGACGAGCTGCGGGAGCGAGCGATCCGGCTGGCGGTCGAGGCTCGGCGCGACCCGGCCACCCGGCCGGGGGCGCTGGCCCGGGTCGGGAAGCAGCTGGGCATCAACCCGGAGACCCTGCGGAATTGGGTGACGCAGGCCGAGATCGACGCAGGGCACCGGCCCGGGACGACCACTGACGAGGCGGCTCGAATCGCTGAGCTGGAGCGGGAGAACCGGGAGCTGCGCCGGGCCAACGAGATCCTCAAGACGGCGTCGGCGTTTTTCGCCCAGGCGGAGCTCGACCGCCGACTGAAGTGCTCGTCGAGTACATCGACGAGCACAGGGGGCGCTTCGGGGTCGAGCCGGTCTGCGCGGTGTTGAGGGACACCGGCGTGCAGATCGCCCCGAGCACCTACTACGCGGCCAAGATCCGGCCGCCCTCGGCACGGTCGGTCACCGACGCGGCGACCACCGCGGTGATCGAGCAGGTGCACGCCGAGAACTTCGGCGTCTACGGCGCCCGCAAGATGCACGCCCAGCTGCACCGGCAGGGCCACCGGGTGGCCCGCTGCACTGTCGAGCGGCTGATGCGCACGGCCGGGCTGCGCGGCATTACCGGGGCGAAGGGTCCGCGGACCACGGTGCCCGGCACCGGCCCGGACACCCGCCCGGACCTGGTCGATCGGGCCTTCACCGCCACCGGCCCGGACCGGCTGTGGGTTGCCGACATCACCTACTGCCGCACCTTCGCCGGCTGGGTCTATGCCGCGTTCGTCGTCGACGTCTACTTCCGCCGGGTGGTCGGCCGGCAGCTGTCGCGCTCGCTGCGCACTGAGCTGGCCCTCGACGTGCTGGAGATGGGCATCTGGACCCGCCGCCGGGCCGGCCGGGACCTCGGCGGACTGATTCACCACTCGGACAAGGGCGTTCAGTACGTCGCCGTGGGCTACACCCAGCGGCTCGCCGACGCCGGCCGGTCGCCTCCGTCGGCTCGACCGGGGACGCGTATGACAACGCGCTGGCCGAGGCGTTCAACTCGCTGTTCAAGGCCGAGCCGGTCCGCAACAGGGGCCTGTTGAAGGGCATCGACGACCTCGAGATCGCCGTCGCCGAGTACGTGGACTGGTTCGACCACCGACGCCTACACGGCGAGATCGGCCTTGTTCCACTGGCCGAGCACGAGGAGGACTTCTACCGGCACAACACCGCGGCGACTACCGTCGCCGCGTCAGTTCCGAGTCTCCACTGAACCCGGGGCGGGACAGAGTCCCGGACGGTGGGCGCTCCCGACTCCGGCCCAGACCGCGTAGCCCGGCTCAGGGGCCGCCCGGCGCGCCCCGTGCTCCGCGTCTGTTCGCCCCGGTCGGCTCGAGCGGCGGCAGTCCGAGAACGAGCCCCTACCCGGGCAAGACCCCGCGGCTCATCCAGCCCTAAGACCTCTGTCGTCGGGACCTCCGCACCTCGTGCGGCGGTCGATGCGTCGCAGAAGGTGGCACTCGAGTGCACACGGCCGGGTCGCGACCGAGCGTCGGTCGACCGAGGAGTGGACCTCCGATGATGTTCTGGACGGATCACAGTCCCACGGCGTGGGACTGGCTGACGATGACGGTGTCGATGCTCCTGTTCTGGGCGCTGCTGATCACGCTGACCGGGGTGCTGGTACGGGAGCCGACCCGCCCGGCCCGGCACGGGCACGCGACAACGGCGACGCCGGACCGGTTGCTCGCGGAACGGTTCGCTCGCGGGGAGATCGACGAGGGAGAGTATCGGCGTCGACTGGCGACGCTGACGCGCTCGGGGCAGGAGCCACCGACGCCTTGAGGGCACCTGCGCCTCGGACGATCGCTGTCCCGCACGACGGCATCGGAGACGGCTGCATCCTGAACGAGCCGTGATGGAGACCAGGGTCGGGCGGAGTACCCACCGGCGGCGGTCATCCCAACAGCGCACGGTGGCTGGACATCCGACGCTCCGCGTCCTCTACCCACCGCATCACGCACCGCCCGGACCACGTACGGAGGAGGGGGACCTTTGTCCAGCACTGATGTTCACCGGCGCCTCGAGGTTTTCGACGAGACCGAGTGCCGGCGTCTGCTGGCAATCGCCGTGATCGGCCGGCTTGGCTACACCGAGGGCGCCCTCCCGTCCATTCAGCCCGTGCACTTCACGGTCTTCGACGGCCAGGTCATCATCCCCACCCGAGTGGGGAGCAAGGTCGCGGCCGCCAGCCGCGGAGCCGTCGTGGCCTTCGAGGTCGACGAGTACGACGCCGCGCTGCGCACCGGATGGAACGTCACCGTCATCGGGCCGTCCCGGGTGATCAGCGACCCGGACGGAGTGCACGCGTTGGACGAGCTCGGCGCGCAGGCCTGGGCGCCCCCGGACGCGGCGTGCTACGTAGCTGTGCAGATCGCCATCGTCCGCGGCCGACGCGTCATCGCCGCGTCTGCCGTCGCCGAAGGCACCGAGGCCGTTCTTGCCGCCGTCCCGTGCGGCGGAGCAAAGTAGCAGTGCCTGGCTTGTTCAGCTGGGTCGTCGACGGGCTCCGTCCAGCTGCGGGGAACCCCGTACCGATGTACCACCTGCCCATGCCGGCTGCCGGCGCCCGGGAGCTGCCCGAACGTCGGCTCGCCCGTGCCTGAATCAGCGGTGTACCGGCACGACCGGGCCTCACCGACGACGAGCTCACCGAGCTGGCGGGGCAGGCGGGGGCCACTGGCCCGGACGTGGAGTGCGGCATCCGTGGCCTGGCCTTCGAGGAGTGGACCCGGACGGTCACTGATCGGGCCAGCGAGGACGGCGTCCGCGGCACGCCCACGGTGCTGCTCGACGGCCATCTACTGTCCCCGGCACAGCTGGAGCCGACTGCGGTCGCCGGAGCGGTCCGCCTGAGAGCGACGTCCCGGGTCGTCGGACGGCCCTCAGCCGTCGTGCGTCGCTCGCTGAGGAACGGAGACACTGAGCAGGACGACGCTGTCCTCATCGGCGTGCAGACTGTGGCGACAGTTTGGGATGGGGCTGATCTGCTGTACCCCCAGCTCGGCGCCCTGATCGCCGGTCAGTAGCCGCACGTGGCCCCGAAGCACCAGGAGACTGGCGGCGCCGGGACTCTCGTGCTCACTGAGCTCGGATCCGCTCGTCAGCGCTATCACCGTCTGACGCAGCCCGTCGACAGGATGAGGCAACGTGCGCCCCGCCGGTCGGCGTGCTCGGTGCGAGCGCGTTGAAGCAGCTCGTCGGCAAGGGCGTGCAGATCGGTCACGTCACTGTGCGACGCGTCGCCACGACTGTCCTCCGGGTCAGCTCGCTCCGGTCAGGTCGGACCCCTGGCGGCCCACTCAGGACCTCGGTCCCTGACTCGGTGACCCGCCACTGCCGTACAAAGTCCCATCTGGATTCCTTCTCGCCTGAGTGTCGTGATGCGGCGCCGGGCCGCATTGGGTGTGATGAGATTCACGTGTCTGCCGTGGTCCGAGTGACGCAGGCAACATCGACCGACGAGGAGAGATGTGACTCGCTCACGAGCCGGCGGCGCCGGGACGACCGACGGAAACTCTGGCTTCGACAGCGGAATCTCCGAAGCTCTCGTGAAGACCTCCCGGTTCTTCCGGAAGGGGGACGTGAGCGCCGACCTGCGCTCACTGCACCAGATCGGCGGGCGGGACGCCGACAGCTTCTACCGGGACCGCTGGTCGCACGACAAGGTGGTCCGGTCCACGCACGGGGTGAACTGCACGGGTTCGTGCTCGTGGAAGGTCTACGTCAAGGACGGGATCATCACCTGGGAGGCCCAGCAGACCGACTACCCGTCGACCGGTGCCGACCGCCCCGAGTACGAGCCCCGCGGCTGTCCCCGTGGCGCCGCCTTCTCCTGGTACACCTATTCGCCCACGCGGGTGCGCTATCCGTACGTGCGTGGCTCCCTGCTGACGATGTACCGCGAGGCGAAGGCCCGACTCGGCGACGCGGTGCTGGCGTGGGCCGACATCGTGGACGACCCGGAGAAGGCGCGCACCTACAAGTCGCAGCGCGGCAAGGGCGGGCTGGTGCGGGCGTCGTGGGACGAGGCGACGGAGATGATCGCCGCCGCGCACGTGCACACGATCAAGAAGTACGGGCCGGACCGCGTCGCCGGCTTCTCCCCGATCCCCGCGATGTCGATGGTGTCGCACGCGGCCGGGGCGCGGTTCATGTCGCTCATCGGTGCGCCGATGCTTTCGTTCTACGACTGGTATGCCGACCTGCCGGTGGCCTCCCCACAGGTGTTCGGTGACCAGACCGACGTTCCGGAGTCCGGTGACTGGTGGGACGCCGCCTACCTGATCCTGTGGGGTTCCAACGTCCCGGTCACCCGTACGCCCGACGCGCACTGGATGACCGAGGCCCGCTACCGGGGCCAGAAGGTCGTCGTGATGAGCCCGGACTACTCCGACGCGACGAAGTTCGCCGACGACTGGCTGGCTCCGCACCCCGGCACCGACGGCGCGCTGGCGATGGCCATGGGCCACGTGGTGCTCAAGGAGTTCTTCGTCGACCGGCAGGTGCCCCGCTTCCAGGAGTATGTGAAGAAGTACAGCGACCTCCCGTTCCTGCTCACCCTGACCTCGCGCGGGGACGGCTACGTGCCCGGCAAGTTCCTCACCGCGGCCGACCTGGGCGACCTCGAGGAGGGCGCGGAGTTCAAGACCGTGCTCGTCGACTCGGCCACCAACGAGCCCCATGTCCCGAACGGGTCGCTGGGCTTCCGCTTCGCCGAGGCCGGCAAGGGCAAGTGGAATCTCGACCTCGGCGAGGTGAACCCGCTGCTGAGCCTCTACGACGGTGGTGCCGAGTCGGTGACGGTCGACCTGGCCCGGTTCGACACCCCCCGCGGCGAGGGCGCGACGATGCGCCGCGGCGTTCCGGTCCGCCGGTTCGGCAAGCATCTGGTGACGACCGTCTACGACCTGTTGCTGGCGCAGTTCGGCGTGGGCCGGACGGGGCTGCCGGGGGAGTGGCCGGCGGGCCTGGACGACCCCTCGCAGCCCTACACCCCGGCCTGGCAGGAGCAGTTCACCGGTGTGTCCGCGGCCGCCGCGGCGCGCATCGGCCGGGAGTTCGCGCAGAACGCCGACGAGTCCAAGGGCCGGTCCATGATCATCATGGGTGCGGGCACCAACCACTGGTTCCACTCCGACACGATCTACCGCGCGTTCCTCACCCTCACCACGCTGACCGGCTGCCAGGGAGTGAACGGCGGCGGGTGGGCGCACTACGTCGGCCAGGAGAAGTGCCGGCCGGTCACCGGCTGGATGACCCTGGCCTCCGCGCTGGACTGGGCCCGCCCGCCGCGGCAGATGATCCAGACCGCCTACTGGTACCTGCACACCGACCAGTGGCGTTACGACCAGACGACGCTGGACGGTTTTGCCTCCCCGCTGGGGGAGGGGCGCTTCAACGGCAAGACGCCGGCCGACGTCCTCGCGCAGTCGGCGCGCATGGGGTGGATGCCGTCGTACCCGACGTTCAACCGCAATCCGCTCGACCTGGCCGACGAGGCGGCCGCCGCCGGGAAGGAACCTGGCGAGCACGTGCTCGACGGGTTGCGCGACGGCAGCCTGCGGTTCGCCGCCGAGGACCCCGACGCGCCAGAGAACTTTCCTCGGGTGTTGACGATCTGGCGGGCCAACCTGCTCGGCTCGTCGGCCAAGGGCAACGAGTACTTCCTCAAGCACCTGCTCGGTACCGACAACGCCGTCCGCGCGGAGGAAGCGCCGCCCGAGGCCAGGCCGAAGGACCTGGTCTGGCGGGAGGAGGCGCCCACCGGCAAGTTGGACCTGCTGCTCGCGCTGGACTTCCGGATGACCAGCACGACGATCTACTCCGACATCACGCTGCCGGCCGCCACCTGGTACGAGAAGCACGACCTCAACACCACCGACATGCACCCCTACGTGCACTCGTTCAACCCGGCCATCTCGCCGCCGTGGGAGACGCGCACCGACTTCGACGCCTTCGGCAAGATCGCCAAGGCGTTCAGTCGGCTGGCCGCCAAGCACCTCGGCGTCCGCAAGGACCTGATGGCGCTGCCGCTGCTGCACGACACCCCCGACGAGATGGCCAATCCGCGGGGGGTGGTGCGGGACTGGAAGGCCGGGGAGTGCGACCCGGTCCCGGGGAAGACGATGCCGAAGTTCGTCGTCCAGGAGCGGGACTACGCGGCCGTCGCGCAGAAGTGGCAGGCGCTCGGGCCGCTGGTGGAGAAGCTCGGCCTGCAGGTCAAGGGAGTGACCACCAAGCCGGACAAGGAGGTCGAGTACCTCCGGCACAAGAACGGTGTCATCCGGGACGGCGTCGCGGCGGGCCAGCCGGCCCTGGCCCGGGACGTGCACTGGTGCGAGGCCATCCTGGCGCTGTCCGGGACGACCAACGGGCGGCTCGCGACGCAGGGCTTTCGGTTCTCCGAGGAGCGCACCGGCATGCAGATGGCCGACCTGGCCGCCGAGCACGAGGGCAAGCTGGTCACCTTCGCCGACACCCAGGCGGCGCCGACGCCCGTCATCACGTCACCGGAGTGGTCGGGCAGCGAGCACGGTGGCCGGCGGTACTCGCCGTTCACCATCAACGTGGAGCGGCTCAAGCCGTGGCACACCCTGACCGGGCGGATGCAATTCTTCCTCGACCACGACTGGATGACCGAGGCGGGGGAGAACTTGCCGGTGTTCCGGCCACCGCTGGACATGCACACCCTGTTCGGCGAGCCGCAGGTCGGTGACCAGGGTGAGCTGGGCATCACCGTCCGGTACCTGACCCCGCACAACAAGTGGTCGATCCACTCGGAGTACCAGGACAACCTGTTCATGCTGTCGCTGTCCCGGGGCGGGCAGACCGTCTGGATGAGCACCCAGGACGCCGCCAAGGTCGGGGTGCGCGACAACGACTGGATCGAGGCGGTCAACCGCAACGGGGTCGTGGCCGCCCGGGCCATCGTGTCCTCCCGGATGCCCGAGGGGACGGTCTACATGTATCACGCGCAGGACCGGCTCATCGATGTACCGCTCACCGAGACCAACGGCAGGCGCGGTGGCATCCACAACTCGCTGACCCGGCTGTTCCTCAAGCCCACGCACCTGATCGGTGGTTATGCGCAGCTGTCCTTCGCCTTCAACTACCTCGGGCCCACCGGCAACCAGCGCGACGAAGTGACCGTCATCCGCCGCCGGCACAACCAGGAGGTTCAGTACTGATGCGCGTCATGGCTCAGATGGGCATGGTGATGAACCTCGACAAGTGCATCGGGTGCCACACCTGCTCGGTCACATGCAAGCAGGCGTGGACCAACCGCAGCGGCGTCGAGTACGTGTGGTTCAACAACGTGGAGACCCGGCCCGGGCAGGGGTACCCCCGCACGTACGAGGACCAGGAGAAGTGGCGGGGCGGCTGGGAGGTCGGCCGCAACGGCAGGCTGCAGTTGCGCACGGGCAGCCGACTCAAGCGGCTGCTCACGATCTTCTCCAGCCCCGTCCAGCCGTCCATCAACGACTACTACGAGCCCTGGACCTACGACTACGAGACGCTGACCAGCGCTCCCGTCCAGGAGCACACCCCGGTCGCACGCCCGCGCTCGCTGCTGACGAACAAGCCGATGAACATCGAGTGGAGCGCCAACTGGGACGACAACCTCGGCGGAGCCCCTGAGCTCACCAGGGACGACCCGGTCCTGAAGAAGATCTCGGCGGAGATCAAGGAAAAGTTCGAGCAGACCTACATGTTCTACCTGCCGCGAATCTGCGAGCACTGCATCAACCCGTCGTGCGCGGCCTCCTGCCCGTCGGGGGCAATCTACAAGCGCGAAGAGGACGGCATCGTCCTGGTCGACCAGGACCGCTGCCGCGGCTGGCGGCAGTGCGTCACCGGGTGCCCGTACAAGAAGGTCTACTTCAACCACCGCACCGGCAAGGCGGAGAAGTGCACCTTCTGCTTCCCGCGGGTGGAGGTGGGTATCCCGACCGTCTGCTCGGAGACGTGCGTCGGCCGGCTGCGCTACATCGGCATCGTGCTCTACGACGCTGACAAGGTGCTCGAGGCCGCGTCCACGCCGGATGATCAGGACCTCTACAAGGCCCAGCGTTCGATCCTGCTGGACCCGCACGACCCAGAGGTCATCCGAGCCGCCGAGCAGGCCGGTATCTCCCGTGACTGGATCGATTCCGCGCAGCGCTCGCCGATCTACGCGCTGATCAACCGGTTCGAGGTCGCCCTCCCGCTGCATCCGGAGTACCGGACGATGCCGATGGTCTGGTACATCCCGCCGCTGTCGCCGGTGGTCGACGCGCTGACCGAGACGGGGCACGACGGGGAGGACGCCGGCAACATCTTCGGCGCCATCGAGTCGCTGCGGATCCCGGTGGAGTACCTGGCCGAACTGTTCGCCGCAGGCGACACGAACCTGGTCACCGGTGTGCTGAAGAAGCTCGGCGCGATGCGCTCCTACATGCGCGACCTGAACCTGGGGCGGCCGGCGGACGAGTCGATCGCGACCGCCGTCGGCATGACCGGCCGGGACATCGAGGACATGCACCGGTTGCTGGCCATCGCGAAGTACGACGAGCGGTACGTGATTCCACTCGCGCACGCCGAGCAGGGCCCCGGCCAGGAGGAGCTCGACACCGGCTGCTCGCTGGACTACGACGATGGGCCGGGCATGGGCGGCTGGGGTCCGTTCGGGGAGACCTCGGGCGGCACGACCCCGATCGCGGTGGAGAACTTCCACATGTTGGCGGCACGGCAGACCAGCGACACCATGGCGGCCCCGGGGGACAAGGGTCAGCGGGTCAACCTGCTGAACTGGGACGGCAAGGGCGCGCCCGAGGGGATGTTCCCTGCCCGCCCGGAGGAGTCCGCTGCCCTGCACGGGCCCGACGGCGGAGGCGTGAGCGCCGACTCGCCCGCGGTCACGGATCCCAAGCCATGAGCGGCCGACTCCTGTCCCGTCGGTCGGCAGCGGCCGCCGACCAGCTGGCCACCGCCCGGCAGGCGGCGTCCCTGCTGCTCGGCTACCCGGACGAGCAGCTGCTCGCCCGGCTGCCGCTGGTCCGGGCCGCGGTCGCCCCCCTGCCCGTGGAGTTCGCCGGGCCGCTGGGCCGATTCCTCGACCACGTGGAGACCACGCCGTTGGGGCAGCAGCAGGCCGACTACGTGGAGACGTTCGACCTGCGACGGCGCTGCTGCCTCTACCTGACCTACTTCACGCACGGGGACACCCGCAAGCGCGGCATGGCGCTGGTGCAGTTCAAGCACCTGTACTCCCGTGCCGGGATGACGCTGTCGGACGAGGAGCTACCCGACCACCTCGCCGTCGTGCTGGAGTTCACCGCGACCGGCGATGCTGCGCGAGGCGAGCGGCTGCTGACGGAGTACCGCTCGGGGCTGGAGCTGATCCGGCTGGCCTTGGAGGAGCGGGAGTCGCCGTACGCCTCGGTGCTGCAGGCGGTGTCCGCGACCCTGCCGCCGGTCGAGGCCGCCGACCGCGAGGCGGTGGTGCGGCTGGCCCAGCAGGGCCCCCCTGGTGAAGACGTCGGCCTCGACCCCTACGGCGCGCTGCCGTTCGCGCCACCGGAATTCATACCTCAGCCCGCATCCGGAGCGTCCGCAGGAGCCCCAGCATGAGCACCCTCGACATCCTGCTCTGGGTCGTGGTCCCGTACATCAGCCTGGCGATCTTCGTCGTCGGACACTACTGGCGGTACAAGTACGACAAGTTCGGCTGGACGACGCGCTCGAGCCAGCTCTACGAGCGCCGGCTGCTGCGCTGGGGCAGCCCCCTGTTCCACTTCGGCATCCTGTTCGTGCTGCTGGGCCACGTGGGCGGGCTGGGGATACCGAAGTCGTGGACGAGTGCGGTTGGAATCTCCGAAGAGGCCTACCACGCCGTGGCGCTCGTCACCGGTGCCATCGCCGGCTTCTGCACCCTGGCCGGCTTGGCCATCCTGATCTACCGGCGGCGCACCGTGGGGCCGGTGTTCTCGGCGACGACCAGGAACGACAAGTTCATGTACGTAGTCCTGACCGCGACGATCCTGTTCGGGCTGAGCAACACTGTTCTCGGCGCGCTCGGGCACGAAGGGGTCGACTATCGCGACACGGTGTCCCCGTGGTTCCGCAGCATCTTCTACTTCCAGCCGCAGCCGGAACTGATGACCGAGGCCGGGCTCGGCTTCCAGCTGCACGCGCTGTCGGCCCTGCTGTTGTTCGCGATCTGGCCGTTCACCCGGCTGGTGCACGTGTTCAGCGCGCCCCTGGGCTACTTCACTCGGCCCTACATCGTCTATCGGAGCCGGGCTCCCCACCTGGGCAATCGCGCGACGCCCCGAGGCTGGGACCGCGTGGGCGGAGGCCGGCGATGAGTGCGGCAGACAGGGCCTTTCGGGTCTCGAGCGATGACGTCGGACCCCGGACAGGTGCAGCTACCGAGCGTAGAAAGAAAGTGACGGATAGAAATCCGCTCCGGCCTCCCCGCGATGAGCCGGCCGTGAGCCTCTGAGGGAAGCGAGCACGGCGATGTCTTCAGCCCCTGCGACCGCAACCGGTGGTGCGCCTCGGGGCGCTGGGACAGCGGTGCCGCGTCAGGCATGGACGATGCTGGCGGTCGCCACCATCGGTTTTGCGATCAACTTCTGGGCGTGGGCGCTGATCAGCCCGCTCGGCGCCTTCTTCACCGACAGCTTGGGACTCAGCGCTGTCCAGAAGTCGCTGCTCGTCGCCGTCCCAGTCGTGGTCGGTTCCCTCGGGCGCATCCCGGTGGGTGCACTCACCGACCGGTTCGGCGCGCGGGTCATGTTCCCGCTGGTCAGCGCACTGACGATCCTGCCAGTGCTGTTCGTCGGGTACGTGGCGAGCGACTCCTACGCGCTCATGCTGCTCGGCGGCTTCGTGCTCGGTCTGGGTGGGACGACATTCGCCATCGGCGTCCCACTCGTCAACGCGTGGTTCCCGCCGGCCAAGCGGGGGACGGCGTTGGGCATCTTCGGCGCCGGCATGGGTGGCACCGCCATCTCCGCCTTCAGCACCGTCCAGCTGCGTCGATCCATCGGCCTGGAGTTCCCCTTCACACTGGTCGCCGTCCTGCTGGCGGTCTACGCCGTCGTCTCGTGGATGGTGCTACGCGACGCACCGAACCGGCCGGCCCCCGCCGGTGGCGGCTTCCTTCGCCGGACGTGGGACACATTCAAGCTGCCGGTCACGCTGCAGCTGTCGTTCCTCTACGCAGTCGGCTTCGGCGGGTTCGTGGCGTTCAGCGTCTACCTGCCCACTTACCTGAAGGACGCCTTCGCTCTGGACGCGGGCGACGCGGCCATGCGCACCGCCGGCTTCGTGGTGCTCGCCGTGGTCATGCGCCCGATCGGGGGCATTCTGTCCGACCGCTTCCACCCGGTGCCCGTGCTCGTCGGTTGCTTCGCCGTCGTCGCGATTTTCGCCGCCGTGTCAGCGTTCGAAGCGCCCCTGGAGTGGACCGGCACCGTCGCCTTCCTGGCCATGGCAGCCGCCCTCGGGGCGGCGTCGGGTGCCGTGTTCGCGCTGGTCGCGATCGCCTCGCCGGCGGGCAAGGTAGGTGCCGTGACCGGGATCGTCGGCGCCGCCGGTGGCCTGGGCGGCTTCGTCCCCCCGCTGATCATGGGGGCGATCTACGGCTGGCAGGGAAACTACAAACCCGGTCTGTGGCTTCTCGCAGTGACGGCTCTGATCGCCGCCGTCTACACCGCCTGGGCCATGCGGTCTGCAGGCCGGGCCACCAGCGGAGTCACGAACGACTGATGTGCGACCACTGCGGCTGCCGCGACCTCAGCCCATCGCCAAGCTGATGAACGAACACGATCGGCTGCGCGAACTTTCCGGCCACATTCGCAGCCACCTCGCCGCCGGTGACGACGACGCGGCACGAGCGCACTTCGACGAGGTCCTCGTCGTTCTGGGCCCGCACGTCGCCAAAGAAGAGGGCGCTCTTCCCGATGCTGGTTCGGGAGCCGGAGCTGACTGAGCACGTCACTGTACTCGAGGGCGAGCACGCCGCTGGTCCACGTTGCCCGTCCCGCGACTGACCGAACCGGGCCAGCCTGCAGGAGGTGTGTCAGGTCGGAGGGGTGGGTGACGCGGGGTCCGGGTGCCGGTCTGCTGCTGGGGTGACGCTCGGGCCGGGAGCCGTGTCATCAGGGCGTGTGACGATCCGGCGGTCGGTCGGCTGAACGAGCGGAGGAAGCGGTGGTCAGAACGGTGAGTCGGCAGGCGGCGGCGCTGGCGAAGGCGCGTGAGCGGCGACGGGCGCTGGACGCGGCCCGCGATGAGCACGACCGTCGGACCGAGCAGGCGACGGCCGAGGCACTGGTGGCGCTGCAGGCGCGACGGGAGGCCGAGCAGGGGCTGCAGGCGGCGACGACGACGCTCGCTGAGACGCTGCGCGCCGTCCTGGCCGAGGATGTCTCGGCCGAGCGGGCGGCCGCGCTGCTGGAGATGGATACCGCCGAGGTAAGGCGGCTGACGAAGATGACCGAACGGCCAGCGGCCACACCGGCGAGACCGGTGGCGACGGGGAATTCTGATCGACGCAGCCGAGCCGGCCCCGTGACCCAGAGGCAGCCGAGGCGAGTCCAGTGGTCCTGCCGGCAGCAGTCGAGGACTGGCAAGCCGCCACCGGGAGCCCTGGAGCGATCAGGCGCGGCGTCAGCGAGGTGGAGGACTGCGACGATCCAGTGGTGCTGAACCCACGGCCGGTGCCAGGATGCGCCGGTGGGGCACCTCTGCGGCGACCGGCTGCGGCAGGCTCGGCTCGCCGCCGGATCTGACCCGCGAAGATCTCGCACAGCGGGCCGGCGTGCGTTCGGCCGACCGCATCCGGGACTGGGAGCGGGACGCGCGTGCACCGCAGGCGCGGTACGTGGCGCGGCCGGCGGCCGCCCTCGGCGTTGACCCGCGCTGAACCGGGTGTCCCGCGCTCTCGGCATCCCTGCCGGCCAGATGACCGATCCCAAGGGTTAGTGATCGTAGGCGTCAGTGATCGTGGGACTGGTGCGCCGATGTGGTCCCGTGCCAGATGGCGGTGGTTAGCGCCAGGACGCGTGACCCGGCATCAGGTGGTGGGCACGGGCCGCGCAACGACGTCGGCCGGTATCACCTGGCAGACGACAGCGGGGTCGCACGTAGCCGGGTCCAGGATGCCCGCCCGGGACCGGAGCCGTTCGACGTCCGCGCGTAACGCGGTCAGCTCGGCGATGCGTCGGTCGAGGTCGGCGGCGTGGCTGTCCAGCAGGGTGAGGACGTGCTGGCACGGAGCTCCGCTGCTAGCCCGGACCGTGATGATCTCGCGAATCTCGGCCAAGCTGAGCCCGGCGGCTTGGGCCGCTTTGACGAATGCCAACCGGTCGACGGCGCCCTCGTCATAGTCCCGGTAGCCGGAGGGACACCGAACCGGTGCGGGAAGTACGCCGACGGATTCGTAGAACCGGATCGTCTTCGTCGTCAGCCCGGTTCGGGCGGCGAGCTGGCCGATACGCACCGGCGCACCCTACGACTTGACGTTCCAGCGCAGTGGAAGCCCTAGCGTCGCCTACCAGGTCATCGAGCCAAGCGGAGGAGCGGCACGTGGACGCAGTCGATCTGGTCGTTATCGGAACCGGCGGGGCGGCGATGGCCGCCGGCATCGAGGCGCGCTCGCGCGGCAAGTCCGCCGTGCTGGTCGAGCATGGACCGCTGGGCGGGACCTGCCTGAACATCGGCTGCGTACCGAGCAAGAACCTGCTCGCCGCCGCCGGCCGGCGGCACCGTGCGCAGGACAACCCGTTCCGGGCCGTACCGACCAGCGCCGGCGACGTGGACATGGCCGCACTGACCGAGCAGAAGCAGGAGCTCATCGACCGGCTGCGGCAGGTGAAGTACGCCGACGTCGCCGAGGCGCACGGTTTTCCCGTCCGGTACGGGCACGCCCGGTTCGTCGACGAGCAGACCCTCGAGGTCGACGGGCAGCCACTGGTCGCGCCTGCGTACGTGGTGGCCACCGGCGCGGCCCCGCACATCCCCGACCTGCCCGGCCTGGCCGGCGTCGACTACCTGACCTCCACCACGGCGATGGAGCTGACCCGGCTGCCGGAGTCGCTGGTCGTGCTGGGCGGCGGCTACGTCGGGCTGGAGCAGGCGCAGCTCTTCGCGCACCTGGGCGTGCAGGTCACCGTCGTGGGCCGGTTCGCACCGCACACGGAACCCGAGATCGCCGCGGTCTTGCGCGAGGTGTTCGCCGACGACGGCATCACCGTGGTCGAGGAGCGCGGGGTGGCCGTGGCCGGCAGCGCCGACGGCGTCGTGATCACGACAAGCGGCGGCCGGGAGGCGACGGGGCAGCGACTTCTGGTGGCCACCGGCCGGTACGCCGACACCGGCGACCTGGGCCTGGAGGCGGCGGGGGTGAAGACCGATGAGCGGGGCTTCGTCGTCGTCGACGCCCATCAGCGCACCACGAATCCGCGGATTTTTGCTGCCGGCGACGTGTCCCGAGCGCCGCAGTACGTCTACGTCGCCGCACAGACCGGGCACGCCGCTGCTGCAGGAGCGCTTGGTGCGCCGACGACCGTGGACTACCGCGGACTGCCCGGGGTGACCTTCACGACGCCGCAGCTGGGCAGCGCCGGCCTCACCGAGCGGCAGGCGCTGGCGCGCGGTCACGCTTGCGACTGTCGAGTGCTCGGCGCGCAGGACATCCCGCGGGCGCTGGCCAACCGGGACACCCGCGGCGCCCTCAAGCTGGTCATCGACGCCGACACGGGACAGGTGCTGGGCGTGCACGCCGCACTCGACGGCGCCGGCGACGTGATGCTGGCTGCTACCTACGCGATCAAGTTCGGGCTGAGCGTCGACGACCTGGCCGACACGTGGGCGCCGTACCTCACGATGGCTGAGGCGCTGCGCATTGCCGCCGGACTGTTCCGCACCGACAAGCCGACCAGCTGCTGCGCATGAGCGGAGCATCGTGCTTGGGCACTGCGGGTCGCTTGCGTTCGCTGAGGCGCCAGCGTCGGGGTGCCTGGACGGCAGTACGGGGCGGCGCCGACGTTCACGAGGACGGCCAACCCTGCGAGGGGTGAGCGAGGCTTGGCCGCGGACGGTCGGGCAGTGGAACGCCGGGGAGGAGGGGCAGGAAAGGCGTGACGGAGGATCAGCGGCGGCCAGGGATGCGCGCCGTGCTGGCCCAGCCGGACTTCCGGCGGCTGTGGGCGGCGCGCACCGTCAGCCAGTGGGGCGACATCTTCAGCTTCGTCGCGCTGGCCATCCTGATCTACCGGCTGACCGGCTCGGGGCTGGGCGTGGCGGGCGTCGTCGTCGCCGAGATCGTCCCGGTGCTGCTCATCGCCCCGGTCGCCGGCGTCGTCGTCGACCGGCTGCCCCGCATCCAGGTGATGGTCGCCGCCGACGTGCTCCGCGCCGCCCTGGCCGGCGTGCTGGTGGTCTGGCACGACGACCCGCTGGTCATCTATGCGGTCGCATTCGGCCTGTCCGCCGGGGCGGCGTTCTTCAACCCCGCGGCCAACAGCGTGTTGCCCTCGGTCGTGGCCGACCGGGAGACCGTGGCCGCCAACAGCGCGGTCTGGACCGCGGCGGTGCTGTCACAGGTCGTCCTCGCGCCGCTGGCCGGAGGCCTGGTCGCCCTGGTCGGTTCCGGCTGGGCCTTCGGTATCAACGCCGCGAGCTTCCTTGTCTCGGCGCTGGCGCTGCGCGACCTGCGGCTGGTCGAGCCGCCGGGCGAGGTCGGCCCCCTCCGGCTGCTCGCCGACGCCCGTGACGGCGTGGCCCTGGTCTGCCGCGACCGGCTGCTGCGCGCCCTGGCCATCGGACAGCTGCTGGCCGCGCTGTCGGCCGGCGCGACCAGTGCGCTGCTGGTCGTGCTGGCCGCCGAGCACGTTCGGGCACCGGCGGACGCCTACGGAATCCTGGTCGGTGCGATCGGCGTCGGTGCCGCCCTCGGGCCCACCCTCCTCCTGCGGCTGATCCCCGACCCGCGCCGGCCGCTGTACGTGTTCGGCCCCTACGTGCTGCGGGGCGTTGTCGACCTGGTGCTCGCCTCTGTCCGCTCCCTGCCGTTCGCCGCCGCCGCCCTGGCCGTGTACGGCGTCGGAACCTCCACCGGCGCTGTCACCTTCAACAGCCTGCTGCAGTCGTACGTCACCGACCGCACGCGCGGGCGGATCTTCGCCCTCATGGACCTGCTGTGGCAGAGCGGGCGCCTGGCCAGTCTCGGCGTCGGCGGGCTGCTCGCCGACACCGTGGGCATCCGCGCCGTCTACTACCTCGGCGGCATCCTGCTGCTGCTGGCCGCCGCCGTCGGCTTCGCCGCCAGCCGCACACCCGCACCCTCGCACGAGGCAGCCCCCCCCAAGTCCGGACTGAGCAACGGTCAGGCCCGGGTCGGCAAGCCCCAGCCGAGCGGGGCGTTGAGGATCAGCCCCACGAGCAGTACCGCGGACAGGTACGGGCCGACCCGGTCGCCGGGCCGGTCATCGCTGCCGTCGCGGTCGAGGAGGGCCTGGAAGCCTGGCGCGGCGAGGGCTGTCGTTCCCCTGCGCGCTCCGGTGAGACCCCCGACGACCGACGCTCGAGGTGCGGCTGCGCCGATGGGTGCACCGACGCATGCTGTGTGCCCAGCGCCGCGCCGGCGCCCGGGCCCGTTCAGATCACGATCCGGGAACACGCCGGTGATCGGCCCGGTCAGGCCTGCGGCCGTCCCGACCGACCACGGTGCACTCACCACGTCCGGCACCGGAACCAGCACCGAACGGCGATGACCCTCTGCGCAGCCGCATGCATACCTCCGGTCGCCATGGCTGGGTGACGGGGGAGCGGTCCGGTGAGGGATACGAATGCGGGACTGCTGCACGGATCGAGGAGCGCCTCGACGGTGGGCCGGTCGACGTCGGCGATGCTGGCGCCGATGACGTCGACCAGCTCGGTGAGCAGCCGGTGGGTGGCGCCGTCATAGCTGTCGACGAAGGCCTGCAGCATGCCGCGGCAAGCAGTCTGCCGCGGCAGATGGGGCAGGATCGCCGTGTCGCAGGCCCGGCGGATGATCGCCCGGTTGGCGCCAGTGGCCAGCGCGTCACGGGGGCAGGCTTGCTCCGGCGAGAAGGTGACGTTCTCTCTCATCGAGTCGCCTCGACGGCGCCGCAGTAATGAGCCGGAGACGGCGCTGGTGCGGGGGAGGGGGCGCGGAGATGGTCAGCACGTGAATCACTTCGACGCCGCGATCGAGCAGGAAGCTGCCGACACCGCCGGTGCCCCCAGACCGATCAGCCGCCGCTCTCCGCCAAGGTCGGCCACCCCGATCCGGTACAGCCGCGGGTGGGGCGTCGGCAGATGACGGCCTTGAGGACCGCACGGGCGGCCGAGCCGTCGAGCCAGAGATGCTGAGGTGGACACTCCATCCAGCTCATCCGGCCGAGCGCGGCGAGCATCTCGATGCGCTGCGGCTGCTCGCTGGTGGAGCCCATCCGGACGCCGAGGACCGTCCAGGACAGCCTGCCGCCGTGATCGCGTTTACTCATCAAATACTGCCGCATGCATTCGTCCTGAACCGATGCAACCAACGCATCGGTCGCGCCCTGACCTGCGCAGTCATCTCAGATCAACAACACCCAACGCTCCAAGATCAAATCGCAGGGTTATTGGTTCGAGTCCAATCGGGGGAGCCCTACAGTTTCGACCAGCGTCTTGGTCGGTCCGAGACCGTTGCTCAGCTCCCGTCTCGTCTCGCATGCGACTTGCTCCGGCTCTCGTCGGGCGCGGCGGCCGTCGGCGCATCCAGTACGCCTGGTGCCAGGCCTCTGTCCAGTCGCGACTGCAGCTGAGGTGCAACACTGCGCATCGCGTTTGGGCGGCACCGGGACGAGCTACCGGCAGACCTGGAGGCCGTTGTCCAGCAAGCCGTCGCTTACGTGGATGAGCTGGCAGCCGAACATGCCGACGAGCCCAGCATGGCGGGCTGGACCTCTTCGTAGGTTGGACTCCGAGTCGCCCTTGGCGGCCGAGCACCCGCTGGATGTAAGCCTTCCTCGCCAGTTGTACGGACGCTTCGACGCCGACCGTGCTCATGCACAGTGAGCCGCTCGTGCACAGACCAAGCCGGCGGCAGCCGTGGCCGTTGGTGCAGACGGCGGAAGCGGCCCGGGACAACATGGCGAACGTTCTGAGGGAGTGGCAGGAGGCGGCGCGCTAGCGGCCGCGAGGAGCGAGAACCCTGCAGAGATCCTCTGGGCGTCGCAGGAGGCGTCGCTGCGCCCGTACGGCTGGACCGCCCAGGGGAGCCGGCCGGCCCACGGAACCTGGTCGGGTCCGCGGGCCGGCCGTCGGGATCAGGCGGTCTGCTCCAGCGCGGGGTAGTCGATGTACCCGGCGTCGGTTCCGCCGTAGAAGCTGGACGGATCGCCCACGTTGAGCTCCGCGCCTTCCTGCAGGCGGCGCACCAGATCGGGGTTGGCGATGAAGGCACGCCCGACCGCGACCAGGTCGGCCCGCTCGTCGTCCAGCAGGGCCTGCAGGTTCTCCGCCGTCGTCTCCAGGCTGAAGGCCGGATTGACGATCAGCGCCCGCGACCAGTTGCTGCGAATCTTCTCGGTGACCGTCGGGGGCCCCTCGACGACGTGCAGGTAGGCCAGGCCCAGCGGCTGGAGGCCGGCGACCACCGCCGCGTAGGTCTCCTCGGTCTCGTGCTCCACGATGTCGTTGAAGCTGTTCGCCGGCGACACCCGGACGCCCACCCGATCGGCCCCGACGGCCCCGGCGACCGCGGTCGTGGCCTCGATCAGGAAGCGGACCCGGTTCTCCACCGAGCCGCCGTAGCGGTCGGTGCGCTGGTTGGTGCCCTCGGCGAGGAACTGGTGGGGCAGGTAGCCGTTGGCCCCGTGCACCTCCACGCCGTCGAAACCGGCTTCGTGCACCGCGAGCCGCGCGGCCTCGGCGAAGTCGCGCACTGTCTGCTCGACCTCGTCGGTCTCCAGCGCCCGCGGCTCGACGAAGTCCTGCAGGCCCTCGGTGGTGAACACCTGACCGGCGGGGCGCACGGGCGAAGGGGCCACCGGCAGGCCGCCGTCCGGTTGCAGCGACGGGTGGGAGATCCGCCCGGCGTGCATCAGCTGCAGGAAGATCCGGCCACCCCGGGCGTGGACCGCGTCGGTCACCCGGCGCCAGGCGGCGGTCTGCTCTGCGGTGTGGATGCCGGGGGTGTTCGGATAGCCCTGGCCGACGGCGCTGGGCTGGGTGCCCTCGGTGACGATCAGGCCGGCCCCGGCCCGCTGGGCGTAGTACGTGACCATCGAATCGGTGGCGACACCGTCCGCGTCGGCGCGGTTCCGGGTCATGGGGGCCATCACCAGCCGGTTGGCCAGCTCGATGCCGTTGATGGTGTGCGGGGTGAAAAGGGACGAGCTCACGAGGCAGTTCTCTCCTGGATGTCGGTGTATGGATCAGTCGGATCGGTGCTCAGAGACTCGAGTGGCCGGTGACGGCCTGCTCCAGCTCCGTCTTGCCCTCGGCGAGCTGGCGGTCCAGCGCGCCGGGGTCGTTGCGGTTGAGGTCGATCATCTGCCGGCGCCGCTCGCCACCGCGGACGACGGAGAGGCTTCCGTCGGTCATACCGGCGACCGTCGCCGCGGCGACCTCGTCGGGGGTCTCGTAGACGAACCCGTGCTCGGGACCGGCCTGCGAGCTGGCCATCATGGGGGTGCTGGTGGCACCCGGGTAGACGGTGAGCACGTGCACGCCCTCGCCGTACATCTCCCGTCGCAGCGCTTCGCCGAAGTGGGCGATGCCTGCCTTGGTGGCGGCGTAGGTGGCGTAGAACGGCATGCCCACCAGCCCGATGCCGGAGGAGACGTTGACGACCAGGCCGTCCCCGCTGGCGCGCAGCGCGGGCAGAGCGGCCCGGGTCAACAGGATCGGCGCGGTGAGGTTGAGGGCGATCTGGGCGACGACCTCGGACTCCTCGATCGCCGCCAGCCGCCCGGCCCGCACGTTGCCCGCGTTGTTGACCAGCACGTCGATACCGCCGAAGTGCTCCTGGGCGGCCGCCACGACCCGGGCGGGGGCTTCCGGTGCGCCGAGGTCGGCGGCCACCACGTGCGCCTGCCCGCCGCGGTCGCGGACCAGGGACGCGACCTCCTCCAGCGGTTCGGCACGGCGGCCGACCAGGGTCAGCCGCGGGGCGAAGGCCGACAGCTGGAGAGCCAGGCTGCGGCCGATGCCACCACCGGCGCCGGTCAGCAGGATGGAGCGGTCGGTGAGATTCATGGATTCCTTTCGTGAAGGCAGTGAGTCCGGCCGGCCGTGCGCCGGGACGCCGTCCGAGCCGCCCCTGGAGAGCCGACCGGCCGCTCCGGCAAGAGCTCGCAGTGGACTGCGCGGTCCATTACTGGTCAACAGTGGACTCGCAGGTCCAATTCCTCGGTACGGTGATCGCCATGCGTGAACGACCGTCAGGCATCCCGGAACCCGTGCTCACCGCGCGGGGACGAGCCACCCGCGAGCGGATCGTGACGGCGGCCGCGGACCTCATGCACGCACGCGGCGTGGCGGGCACCAGCCTGGACGACGTCCGAGCGGTCACCGGCACCAGCAAGTCGCAGCTGTACCACTACTTCACCGACAAATCGGCGCTCGTCGGCGCGGTCATCCAGCGGCAGGTCCAGCAGGTGCTCAGTGCCCAGCAACCGGAGCTCGACTCGATCGACTCGCTGGCCGCGCTGCGAAGATGGCGCGACCGGGTCGTCGCCCTGAACTGTCAGATCGGCTACCCCGGTGGCTGCCCGCTGGGGCGGTTGGCGGCCGAGCTGACCCAGGCCGAGCGGTGCGCGCCGGCCGAACTGGTCGCCGGCTTCGCCGACTGGGAGCACCGGCTGGCGGGCGGGCTGCGCCGCATGCAGGAACGCGGTGAGCTCGTGGCCGAACCGGATCCCTTGGCTGCGGGTCTGCTCGCGGCGTTGCAAGGGGGACTGCTGCTGGCGCAGGCGACAGGGTCGCCCTTCCCGCTGGAAGCGGCGCTGGACCTGGCTCTCGACGGCGTCGCTGCGCACGTGGCGCCGGCCGATCCGCCCGGGGCCGCAACCCCGGGCCAACGCGCGGCGTGATCGCTGACCGATATCAGAGCCGCCGGACGTCGACCTCCACGGCCTCGAAGGCCTTGCGGGCCGCGATGAGCACCGGGTCCCACACCGGCGCGAACGGCGGCGCGTAGGCAAGGTCCAGGGACAGGATCTGGTCGACGGTCATCTCGTTCCAGATGCAGATGGCCAGGGCGTCGATGCGCTTGGCAGCCGCCTCGCGGCCGACCACCTGCGCACCGAGCAGCCGCCCGCTCCGTCGTTCGGCGATCATCTTGACCCGGATGGGCCGGGAGCCGGGGAAGTAGCCGGCCTTGGTGGTGGAGTCGACCGAGGCGGTCACGAACGAGTAGCCGGCCGCCAGCGCCTCCTCGCTCGACAGGCCGGTGCGGGCGACCTCGAGGTCGCAGACCTTGGTGATCGCGGTGCCGATCACGCCGGGAAAGGTGGCGTACCCGCCGCCGATGTTGATCCCGGCGACGCGGCCCTGCTTGTTGGCGTGCGTGCCGAGCGCCACCACCACCCGCTGGCCGGAGAGCCGGTGACGGGACTCGACGCAGTCCCCGGCCGCCCACACGCCCTCGACCTGGGTCCGCATGCGGGCGTCCACCGCGATACCGCCGGATGTGCCGAGTGCGATGCCGGCCTCCTGCGCCAGCCGGATGTTGGGCCGGACGCCGAGGCCGAGCACGACGAGATCGGCCGGCAGCTCCCGGCCGCTTCCTGTCACCACCGCTCGGGCCCGCCCGTCACCGCCGACGTCGACGGCGACGACCTCCTCGGAGAGCAACAGGTCGATGCCCACGCCGCGCACCGCATCGGCGATGAACTCCCCGATGTCGGGATCGAAGGTGCCCACCGGCGTGGCCGAGCGGTCGACCACCGTGACCTGCAGACCGCGGACCCGGCAGGCCTCGGCGATCTCCAGGCCGATGTAGCCGCCACCCACCACGACGACGGTCCGCACCCGGCCGCTGTCGAGTTCGGTGCGCAGGGCGACACCGTCGTCGAGGACCTGCACCCCGTACACGCCCGCGGCGTCGATCCCCGGTACCGGCGGGCGCATCGGCACGCTGCCCGCGGCGTACACGAGCTCGTCGAACGGTTCGGTCCCCTCGCCCCCGCCCGCCAGCTCACGCCACAGGACGACCCGTCGATCCAGGTCGATGCCGGTCACCTCGGTACGCAGCCGCACGTCGATACCAGCCGCGCGATGCTGGTCAGGAGTGCGCGCGACGAGCTGGGACTCACTGCTGACCGTGCCGCCGATCCAGTACGGGATGCCGCAGGCAGAGTACGAGGTCGCCCGGCCGCGCTCGAACATCACCACGTCGAGATCAGGCTGCCGCTTCTTGGCCTGAGATGCGGCACTGCCGCCGGCGGCGTCCCCGCCGATCACCACCAGTCGCCGTCCCATGACGGCTGACCGTAGGCCACTTCCGGCCCGCCGGCCGACCGGGCGTCGGCTCGCCGGCCGAAGGTGGAGCAGGCTGGTGAGGTGGGGTGGCCGCGCCTACGGTCGGGTCATGTCGCTGACCCTCGGCACCGGCCCCCTCGCGCGTCCCTCGACGGGGGAGCTGAACGCCGACCTGTGGTCGGTGGCTCCCGCGCACGCGCTCTTCGCGCATCCACTGCAGGAGCGCATCCGCGGCCTGCTGGGCGGGCAGACGGTGGTGGAGACCACCGGTGCGGTGCTGCTGCACGAGACCGGGCTGATGCCGCGCTGGTACCTGCCGGAGGCCGACGTGGCGCCGGGCGTGCTGCGGCCCAGCGACACGCGCACCACCTGCCCGTTCAAGGGCGAGGCCCACTACTGGCACCTGGAGGTCGACGGGCACCGGGTCGAGGATGCCGCCTGGTCCTATCCGGAGCCGGTGGACGGCTGCCCGCCGCTGGCCGGGCTGGTCTCCTTCCACCTGGAGCGCCTGGACTCCTGGTGGATCGAGGACGAGCAGATGCTCGGCCACCCCCGCGACCCCTTCCACCGGGTGGACGCCCGGCGCTCCTCCCGGCAGGTCGTCGTCCGCGTGGGCGGGCAGGTGGTCGCCGAGACGCGGTCGCCGGTCGCGGTGTTCGAGACCGGTCTGCCGGTGCGCTGGTACGTGCCGGAGGCCGACGTCCGCGACGGTGTTCTGCAGCAGAGCCCGACGACGACGGTCTGCCCGTACAAGGGCGTGGCGACCTACGAGCACGTCGTCGTCGACGGGCGGCGGTACGACGACGCGGCATGGTGCTACCGCGAGCCGCTGCTGGAGGCGCTCCCGGCCGCGGGCCACCGGTCCTTCGACGGCGAGCACGTCGAGGTGCAGGTCACCACCTGACCGACGCCATCAGGTCAGCGTGGCGGCGAGATCGGTCAGAGCCCCGACGCGCAGCGACGGCGGGGTGGACGACTGCGGGTACGGCGCGCCGGCCCGGTCGATCCAGGCGGTGGCCAGGCCGGCGCGGGCGGCGCCGTCGATGTCCCAGGGATGGACGGCCACCAGCAGCATGTCCGCGGGGTCGGTCCCGCAGGTCCGGGCGGCGTACTCGTAGGCGGTGCGGGCCGGCTTCCACGCCCCGGCGTCCTCCACCGAGAGCAAGACCTCGAACTGGTCGCGGATGCCGGCGTCGGTGAGCAGCCGCTCGGACACCTGGGTGGAGCCGTTGGTGAGGGTGACCAGGCGCCGCCCCGAGGCCCGCAGGGCCCGGATGCCGTCGGGCACGTCGGGGTGGACCGCCAGCTCGCCGAAGCCGCTCATGACGTGCTCCACGGCCGCATCGAGGTCCCGGTCGAGCTCCACGCCGTGCAGCACGGTGCGGAGGGCGTCGGCGCCGAGCTCGGCGAAGGGGCGGGAGGCGCCGGCGGCGGTGAGGGCGAACCCGTCGCGCAACAGGGTGGCGAACCACAGCTTCGCCAGGTGGTCCGGTGCACCCACGTCGGTGAAGCGCTGCGCCATCGGGCTCATGTCGGACAAGGTCTCGTTGACGTCGAAGACGATCACGGACGGCGAGCTGGTCACCAGGGCTCCAGGAGAGAGAGGGCGGGATCAGGTGGCGTCGGTGCTCGACGCCACGAGCACGAGGACGCGCGGAAGGGTGGCGAGGTAGGCGTCGAGCACGGCGGCCATGCCCGGTCGGGCGTCGGCGAGCCCGTCGCGTTCCAGTGCGGACGGCCCGGCCGCGACCTGCCAGGGCAGCTGCCGCGCCGCTGTGAGCGCCTGCCGCTGGAGGCGGTCGGCGGCCGGCCGGGTGGTGGCGGCCTGGGGGCCGAGGACGTCCCAGGCGGCTTCGAGCAGCCCACGTCCGGCCAGCGAGCGCCAGACGGTGTTGACGATCGGGGTGTCGAGGGCGACGCGGATGTCGCCGTACAGCTCCGGCGCCGGGGCGTCGGCCGGAGAGGGGGCGGGGTCCTGCGGCTCGACGGGTTGTCCCGCAGGTGGGCGTCCGGGCGCGGGTGGGGCGTCGAGCTCCCCGCCGAGCGCCAGACGGAGACCGGCAGCCAGCAGCAGCATCCGGCTGAGCGGTCCGGCGAACCCGGCAAGCGCCTGCTGGACCTCGGCGTCCACCGGCGGCATCCCGGCGTCCCGGACCGAGGTGACCAGCTCCTGCGCTGCCGAGGCGTAGGCCGGGTCCGGCAGCACCGCGCCGGCCTGCTCCGCGGCCAGCACGAGGTAGCCGGGGCACAGCGCGAGGGACTTGAACAGGCTGGGGACGAAAGGCATCGACTGGAGCAACCCGGCGTAGACGTCGGCGACCACGCCGATGGCCGCCGCCTCCTCGACCATCGGATAGCCGACGAAGCCGGCGGACGCCTCACTGCCCACGGTCGGACCCCGGTTCCGGCCGTGCGGAGATCAGTTCGTCGATGACGCCGGCGATGACCTCGGGGTGGTCCTCCGGGGTGAAGTGCTTCCCCCCGGGAATCGGCTGCAGGGTCGTGCCGAGGTCGGCGGCCAGGCGCCGGCCGTACTCGACCTTCTGGAACCGGTCGGCGTCACCCCACACGACCCGGGCGGGGAGGCCGAGGGCGGGCAGCTCGTCGGCGACGGCCAGGGTGTCCGCCACGTCGAGCGCGCTGACCTGGCGCATCAGGCTGCGCGCAGCCCCGTGGGCGACGTAGTGCTGCCAGTGCACGCCGATCGACTCGAGCGCCCGTGCCCGGTCGTCGTGGCCGCGATGGAGGAGCTGGACGAACGAGGGATACAGGACGAGCTCCGGCAGGTACCGCAGAGCCGGCGCGGCACTCCGCATCGCCTTGACGCTGGGGATGGGCCAGGAGTCGTAGCAGACCGCGTTGGTGAGCACGATCCCGGAGAACCGACCGGGCGCCCGGGCCGCGGCGATCTGGGCCACCCCGCCGCCGAGGTCGTGCCCCACCAGCACCGGGAACTCGACGCCGATCAGGTCCAGCCAGCGCAGCAGCCGGTCGGCCTGGGCAGCCAGGCCCAGGTCGCGGCCCTCGCCGTCGGGGATGGAGCTGCCGTAGCCGACCATCTCCAACGCCAGGGACCGGCCGCTGACCAGCGGCATGACGTGGCGCCAGAGCCGGGGCGAGGTCGGGATGCCGTGCACGAGGACGACGGGGGAGCCCTCTCCGTGCTCCAGCCAGCGGATCGGTTCGCCGTCGAGCAGGTCCTCGTGCAGGTGCACACCGAGCCCGTTCACGAGCGACTTCCCGACCGTGGCCGGATGGATGCCGCCGGTGGACCGGCCGGGTGCGGTCCTGCTGTGGTCGTTCGCATGTCGACGTCCTTCTCTGCTCGGTTGCTCCGGGCCATGCCCCGTGACGTGCCCGTGAACCGCCCAAGCTGACCGAACGGTTCGCCGAGGACCTTCCAGCGAGATCCGGATGTCACTGACCGTGCAGGAACAGTGGCGCGCGACGCACCGTTGGCCGCTCATGAGGTCTCGAGTGCTCCGATCCTCACTGGTCCCCGCAGCAGGCGTCATCCTGCTGCTGTCCGGATGCGGTGGATCGGCAGATTCCGCCGCGCCTGACCCAGCGGTCCGCGCGGCCGAGCAGGTGTTCGTCGAGGATCCGGTCGTGCTGCCCGACGCCTCGGGCACGTTCGCCACCCTGCGGGTCTCCACAGATCTCGACATGGCCTGCGCCGTCGTGTTCGGACAGGACGAGTCCCTCGGTGACGGGATGGCGACCGACGCCGACATGGGCGGTGGTGCCCACACCGACCACGAGGCCGTCATGAGCGGACTGCGGCCCGACACCGAGTACTTCTACCGCGTGCAGGGGTCGGGGACCGACGGGAACCTCTATCGCAGCGAGCTGATGACCTTCCGGACCCCGTTGGCTGAAGAGGCCGGCACGCCGGGCGAGAACGCTGCTCTCGGGGCAGAGGTCATGGACGCCAGCTCCGAGTTCTCCGACGCCTTCACCGCGGCCAATGCCGTCGACGGTGATCTCGCAACCGAGTGGTCGAGTGACGGCGACGGCGACGATGCGTCGATCACGATCGACCTGGGGCGACCGGTGGACGTGGTCGGAATGGCGCTGCGGAGCCGGTCGATGAGTGACGGCACATCCGTCGTCGAGAGCTTCACCGTGACCGTCGATGGTGGGCAGACCTACGGACCCTTCGGCGCCGGCACCGCATCCACCGTGAGCGAGGCCGAGTTCACCGGGCAGGTCCTGAGGATCGACGCCGAGCGCACCAGCGGCGGCAACACCGGCGCGGCCGAGATCGAGGTCTACGAGGCGCCGTGATGGCCCGCCCTCCCCGGTCGGCTCGGGGCCCGGCCGAGATCCGGCCGGGCCCCGAGGTGGAGCGGATCAGCGCTGGGCGAGGTAGGCCGCGCCGGTTCGCCGCAGCCGGTCGTGCACGCCGTCGGCGACGGAAAGGCCCTCGCGGCCCAGGTAGGCCTTCGCCAGCTTGGCGACCATCGTGTAGTTCGTGTCCACGACGTTGGCCACCGGCGCCAGCCCGGCCTGGCTGACCAGCTGGTAGGCGTCGAGGGTGTCCCAGCCGGTGAGCTGCGCCGCCCAGGTGACGAGGTCGTGCTGGCTCACCCGGTAGGCGTCCTCCAGCGGCCGGGTGGAGCCGGTCGACATGAGGTAGTCGTCGGTCTCCAGCCGGGGCCACGGGTTGCCGCCGCCCTTGATCAGGTCGACGACGACGACGGTGCGCATCGCCGCCTCGACCGCGGTGCCGCACACCTCGCCCTCGCCCTGCCGGCAGTGGCCGTCACCGATGGCCAGCTGCCCGCCGGCGACGTTCACCCCGAAGTACGCCGTCGTCCCTGCGCGCAGTTCCGGGGTGTCCATGTTCCCGCCGTGCGCGCCGGGGGTGATGGTCGCGAACACCTCACCGCCGGCCGGGGCGACCCCGACCGTCCCGTGCATCGGGTCCAGCGGCAGCTCGACCTCGGGGCCGCCGCGGCGCGGACGGAAGAGGCAGGTGCCGCGCTCCCGGTCGATCTCGTAGACCCACACGACCTCCTCGAGGGGCTCGTGCAGCATCGCCGTGCTGTGCGTCGCGGTGAGCGCCCCGAAGTGCGGGAACGTCGCCGAGACGGCCCAGTCGCGGGCCGGCGCGATCTCCACGAAGTGCACCGCGAGGGTGTCGCCGGGCTCGGCGCCCTCGACGTGGATCGGTCCGGTGACCGGGTTGAGCTGCGAGAAGTCGCAGACGGCGCTGGGCAGGTCCTCGGCCTTCGTCACCCGGCCGCCGAAGCAGTCCTCGGTGGTGAGCTCCACGACCGTGCCCGGCTGCACTCGCACCAGCGGCTCGGGTGCCCCGCCGAAGGTGTACCGGTACTGGTCGGGGGTGGGGGTCAGCTGGACGACCTCGAGGCTCACAGGGCGTCCTCGGTCCGCAGCTCCGGCTTGCGGCCGGTGGCGATGAGGATGACCAGCAGCACGATCCCGATCGCGAACCAGACGAAGCCGAGCTCCTGGGCGGCGACCTGCGCGTTGTAGACGACGTAGGCCAGGATCGCGAAGCCGACGACCGGCACGACCAGGTGCAGCCACCAGTTCCGGCTGCGCTGGCGGCCGATGTAGTGGACGACCACCGAGGCGTGCAGCAGCAGGAACGCGGACAGCGCACCGAAGTTGACCAGCGTGGACAGCAGCGTGATGCCGTCGTCGCGGGTGCTCATGTAGATGCCGAGCACCAACGAGATGGCCGCGACCAGGAACGTGGCGTTGACCGGCACCCGCCGGGTCGGGTGGACCGTGGCCAGGAACGAGGGCAGCTGGCGGTCCCGGGCCATCGCGAACAGCAGCCGCGAGGTGGCGGCCTGGGCGACCAGCGAGTTGGCGAAACCCCACGCGATCGCGGTGGCGACGGCGGTGAGCGTGCCCAGCCACGCGCCGCCGGCGACCTCGGCGGCGTCGTAGAAGGCGGTGCCGGCCGCGTCACCCTCGGCGATCAGGGTGTCGGGGTTCGGCACGAGCAGGGCGGCGACCCAGGTCTGGACGACGAACAGCGTCCCGGCGAGCACCAGCGCGGCGATCATCGACTTGCCGATGGAGCGCGCGGAGTCCCGGTTCTCCTCGGCGAGGGTGGAGATGGCGTCGAAGCCCAGGAAGCTCAGCACCGCGACCGAGACGGCGCCGAAGACCAGCTCGAGGGAGAACGTGTCGCTGTTGTAGATGGGGGAGAAGTCCCAGCCGCGGCCCTCGCCGGAGGACAGGGCGATGACGCCCACGACGAGGAAGATCGCCAGCACGATCAGCTCGGCCACCAGCACGATCTTGTTCACCCGCGCGGTGAACTCGATGCCGAAGTAGTTGACCACCGTGTTCAGCACGACGAAGGCGGCGACCCAGATCCAGACGGGGATGCCGGGCAGGATCGAGTTCATCGCGAACCCGGAGATCAGGTACAGCAGGCCGGGGATCAGCAGGTAGTCCAGGAGGACCATCCAGCCGGCGATGAACCCCACCGGACGGGCGATGCCACGTCCGGCGTAGGTGTAGACCGAGCCGGCCATCGGGAAGGCCCGCGACATCTGCGAGTACGACGCGGCGGTGAACGCCATGGCCAGTCCGCCGACGACGTAGGCCAGCGCGACCATGCCGCCCGACGCCTGGAAGACGCCGCCGAAGATGCCGAACGGCGCGATCGGGACCATGAAGACCAGGCCGTAGACCAGCAGGTCGCCGAAGGTCAGCGAGCGCTTGAGCTCCTGCTTGTAGCCGAAGGACTCCACGCCCTGCTCGCTGGCGGCGGGCGTGACGCCGCCGAGCGCGGGGCCGGTGGTGGTGCGGGGTTCGCTCATGCGCGCTTTCCTCCGTGTCCTCCCGGTGCGGTGCCGGGGCGCCAGCAGGGTAGGACGCAATCCTTCCAGGTGGAAGTATCCGTCTCAGGTCGTGAGAAGGCCGGGGATCTCGCGCAGGGTGAGCCCGTCGGCGCGGGCCAGCCGTGCGAACGGGGCTCGGCGAGGGACCCGGGTCCGGCCGGGGGTGGACACGGCCACCCGGACGCCGTCGTAGAGCCCGCGCGCGTACGCGCACACCACCGGAGCCGAGGGCCCCGACCGGCGGGCGTGCCGCTCCTGCAGGTCCAGCTGGGTCTCGTCGGGCCCGTCGCCGGAGGAGGCGAACGAGGGCATGCAGGCGTACAGCTCGCCGGTGCCGTCGCCGCCCAACGCGTAGAGCCCGTTCTCCTCCAAGGCGCCGGACAACCGCACCACGCGGCGGTCCAGACCGGCCCGCGCGAACTCGCGGTTGAACGTGACCAGGTCGCGCCCGACCATGCTGAGCAGCACGCCGTCGGCGCGGGTGCGCCGGACGAGGTCCAGCAGAGGGCCCATGTCGGGAGGGCCGAACGGCACCAGCGCCTCGCCGACCACTTCGGCACCCGCGGCGGCCAGTGCGCGGTGCGCGGCCCGGTGCACCGCGCGCGGCCACACGTAGTCGGTGCCCAGCAGCACCCACCGCCGGGCGCGGCGGGAGCCGACCAGCCAGGTCAGGGCCGCCGCGTGCTGCTCCGCGGGCGAGACCCCGGTCCGGACGACGCCGGGCCGCAGCCGGCCGCCCTCGTGCGGCGGGGTGAAGACGTACCGGGCGCCGCGCGGCAGGGCCCGCTCCAGGGCGCGGTGCACGTCGCTGGTGTGGAAGCCGACGAGCACGTCGACGAGGCCCGCCTGGAACAGGGACGCCGCCTCGGCCGCCACGACCTCCGGCGACCGCCCGGAGTCGACCGGGACCAGCCGCACCTCGCGGCCGTCGACCCCGCCGGCGGCGTTCAGCTCGTCGGCCGCGAGCCCCGCGAGGTCCAGTGCGGACGGCGCGGTGAGCGCCAGCGGCCCCGTCAGGGGCACCGCCAGACCCACGGGGAGGACGTCGCTGCGCGGACCCGTGAGCAGCAGCTCGAACGGGTCCAGCGGACGCGTGGCACCGGGCACGCGGAGAAGTATGGTGCCCCCATGTTTCCGGGAGGTCGCGTCGACACCCAGCGCGTTGCCGGCGACCTGGTCGAGCTGCTGACCGTCACCCAGCGGCGGGTGGCCGGAGGTGTGGCCGCGGTGCTGGCCGAGGACGGCGGCACGCTCGACGGCTACCGGCTGCTGCGGGCCCTGGCCGACGCCGGCCGCACCATGGGCGAGCTCGGAGCGGTACTGCACCTGCCCGCGCCCACCTGCACCCGGCTCGTCGACGCCGCCGTCGACCAGGCGCTGGCCTACCGGCTGCCGCACCCCGACGACGGGCGCAAGGTTCTCGTCCACCTCTCCGAGCCCGGGCGTGACCGGCTCGGCCGGTGGGAGGCGCTGGTCGCGGCCCACGAGTCGGCGCTGGCGGCCTCTCTCGGCCCTGACCGCGTCGCCGCGCTGCGCACCGCCCTGACCGAGCTGGCCGCTCCGGAAGGCTGAACCAGCCGCCCCAGCGGGGGGATCGGGCGCGGGTTCGTGCGAGGGTTCCCCGGAGACCCGATGGAGGAGTTGGCATGACCTGGCCACGGCCGGTCCCGGTGATCGGTGACCAGACCCACGCCGCCGAGCGGGCCGCCGACCCGACGGGCTGGGCGTTCGACCCGGCCACCGTCGAGGCGCTGCACACGGTCGTCGGAGCGCGTCGCGACATCCGCCGCTACCGCCCGGACCCGGTGCCGGCCGAGCTGCTGCGCACGGTGCTGGAGGCCGGGCACCGCGCGCCGTCGGTGGGGCACTCGCAGCCGTGGCGCTTCGTCGTCGTCACCGAGCAGACCACCCGCGACCGCGCCGCGATGCTGGCCGACCGGGAGCGGCTCCGGCAGGCCGAGCTGCTGACCCCCGACCGGCGGGCCCGGCTGCTGGACCTGCAGCTGGAGGGCATTCGCGAGGCGCCGGTCGGCGTCGTCGTCGCCTGCGACCGCCGGGCGTCGGCCACCGGGGTGCTGGGGCGCGCGACCTTCCCCGACGCCGATCTGTGGAGCTGCGCCTGCGCCATCCAGAACATCTGGCTGGCCGCCCGCGCCTCCGGGCTGGGCATGGGCTGGGTGACCCTCTTCCAGCCCGCCGACCTCGCCGAGCTGCTGCACCTGCCCGACGGCGTGGAGACCCTGGGCTGGCTCTGCCTGGGCTGGCCCGACGAGCGCCCGCCGGAGCCCGGGCTGGTGCGCCACGGCTGGTCCAGCCGCGCTCCGCTGGACGACGTCGTCCTGTCCGAGCGGTGGCCGGCCGACGACACCCCTGCCGCACCGGTCTCCCACCTCGCCGGGCCGCAGCCCGATGCGGTCGTGGCCGCCCGGGACACCGGTGACGACCTGCTGGCCGTGCCGGGATCGCTGGGCGTGCTCGACCGCGCCGTCGACCGGGTGCTGGCCCTTCCGGGCGCGGTGCCGGAGACCGGGACGCTCGTCGTGGCCGCGGGGGACCACCCGGTCGCCGCCGCGCACGCGGTCTCGGCGTACCCGGCGTCGGTCACGGCCGACGTGCTGGCCGCGACCCGGACCGGGGAGTCGCTGGGCGCCGCCACCGCACGCCAGGCCGGGCTGCACGTGCGGGCGCACTCCGCCGTCTCGCCCGACCCCCAGGGCGACCTGCTCACCGCCGACGCGCTCACGCCCGCCGCCGCCACCGCGCTGCTGGAGGAGGGCCGCACCCTGGGGCGCGAGCTCGCCGGCGCCGGGCTGGTGTGCCTGGGCGAGGTCGGTATCGGCAACACGACCGTCGCCGCCGCGCTGGCCTGCGCGCTGCTCGACCTCGACCCCGACGACGCGGTCGGGCTGGGCGCGGGTGCCGACGCCGCCATGCTCGAGCGGAAGCGGGCCGTCGTCCGCGGAGCCCTGGACCGGGCCCGGGCGGAGCACGGCCCGGCGCTGGCCGAGCCGCTCACCGTGCTGGCCGCGCTCGGCGGGCCCGAGATCGCGGTGCTCGCCGGCGTCACGCTCGGCGCCGCCGCGGCGGGCGTGCCGGTCGTGCTGGACGGGCTGGTCACCTCCGTCGCCGCCGCGCTCGCGGTGCGCCTGGAACCCGCCGCGCAGACGGCGCTCGTCGCCGGGCAACGCAGCCGCGAGCGCGGGCACGCCGCGGTGCTCACCGACCTCGGCCTCGAGCCGCTGCTCGACCTCCGCCTCCGCGCGGGGGAGGGGGTGGGAGCCGCGCTCGCCGCCCAGCTCCTGCTCACGGCACTGCGGGCCCGGCGCACCGCCGGACGGGTGTCGTGATCGTCCGCCCCGCGCGCCGAACGCTGGTGCTGGGCGGCGCCCGCTCGGGCAAGTCGCGGTACGCCGAGCAGCTGCTGGCCCGGGCCCGTACGGTCGAGTACGTCGCCTGCGGTCTCCCCGCCGACGACGGCGACCCCGAGTGGGCCGACCGGGTCGCGCTGCACCGGGAGCGTCGTCCGGGCAGCTGGCGCACCGTCGAGACCGTGGACCTGGTCGGGGAGCTCGGGCGTCCCGGCCCACCGGTGCTCGTCGACTGCCTCTCGACGTGGCTGGCCCGGGTGATGGACGACTGCGGCGTGTGGACCGAAGCCGACGGCGCCGACGAGCGGCTGGCCCGCGCCGTCGACGACGTCGTCGACGCCTGGTCGCGGACCCGTCGCCGGGTGGTCGCAGTGAGCAACGAGGTCGGCTCGGGCGTCGTCCCGGCCACCGCGTCGGGCCGCCGCTACCGCGACGAGCTGGGCATCCTCAACACACGGATCGCCGGCGCCTCGCAGCGGGTCTGGCTGCTCACCGCCGGCCTGCCGCAGCGGCTGCGGTGACCGGCCTGTTCGCGGCGATCGGCATGTTCAGCGTGCTGCCGGTGCCGGCCTCCGCCCGCACGCCCGGCCCCGGGGTGCTCCGCTGGCTGCCGCTGGTCGGGGCACTCCTCGGCGCGCTGGCGTTCCTGCCGGCGCTCGCGGTCTGGCGGGGTGCGGACGACGGAGCGCCGCTGCTGGCCGCCGCGCTCGTCGTGGGCACCCTCGCTCTGCTGACCCGGGGGCTGCACCTGGACGGCACCGCCGACCTCGCCGACGGGCTGGGCAGCGGGCGGCCGGCCGAGCAGGCGCTGGCGATCATGCGGCGGCCCGACGTCGGGGCGTTCGGCGTCGCGGTCCTCGTCGGACTGCAACTGGTGCAGGTCACCGCGCTGGGCGCGGTGCTCGCCGAATCCTCCCTGGCAGGCGGGCTGCTCGCGGTCGTCCTGGCGACGACGGCCGCGCGCGTGGGTGTGCTGCACGCGGCCGCGCGCCCGGCCGCGGCCGGCTCCTCGCTGGGCGTGCTCGTCGCCGGTGGGGGAACGCCGGTAGTCCGGTGGACGGCGGCCGTCGTGCTCTTGGGCTTCGCGACCGGCCTCGCGCTGCTCGTCGGTGACCCGTCCGAGGCTGCGTGGGCGGCCGCCGCGGTGGCGGTCGCACTGGCCGCAGGAGCGGGGCTCGCCGCGCACGCGGCCCGGCGGCTGGGCGGCGTCAACGGCGACGTGTTCGGCGCCGTGGTCGAGGTGGGCACCGCGACGGCGCTCGTCGTCCTCGCCGCCGGCACCACCTGGACCTGAGCCGCGCGCGAACCGGGAGAGGCCAAGCGGCGCCCGGGAGCGTCGATCCCCGCTAGCCTCCCGCCCGTGGAGCCGTTCGCGACGGGGCGTTCCGCCGCCGTCACCCCCGAGCAGGTCGCCGCCGTGCGGTCTGCCGGGGACTTCGCACGCCTCGTCGCGCACATGCGCGAGGACCTCGGCCGCAGCGGCAAGACCGAGTGGGAGAACGCCACCCTGGACCGGTTCCTGGCCGCACTCGCCGCGGTCGCCGAGGATCGGGGGCCCCGGGGCCGGCTGTCCTGGTCGGAGCTGGCCGACCTGGTGGTGACGGCGACCGGCTACGAGTAGGCCGGTCCCTCAGCCGGTCGGGAACAGCGCCCGCAGGCCGAACCGTGTCGGTCGCTGGAACGGGCGCCACGCCCCCCGCGGCTGGGCCAGCCGGTCCGCGACGATCCAGAGCACCGCGGGGTCCAGGCCCATGCCGAGGTGACTGGCGTGCACCGCCACGTTCTCGCTGACCGGCCCCTCCTCCTGGAGGCAGGTGCGCCAGTCGACGACGCCGTCCCACCGCGAGTACACCGACGTGCTCGGAACCCTCAGCGCCGGCGCCGGGCGGACCCGCTCGACGGCCCGGAGCTTCCGGTACTCCTGGTACATCCCGACCCCGGCGGCGGCGTTCCTGCGGGGCGCGACCCCGGCGAACGGCGAGCCGAGCGACACCACCGAGCGCACCAGGTGCGGGCTGCGCTCGGCCAGGCGCCGTCCGTAGATCCCGCCGAGGCTCTGGCCCACGATGCTGACCGGCGTCCCGTGCTCGTCGGCGAGCCGCTCGACCAGCGCGCGCATCGCGTCGGTGACCTCCGGGCGGGGGCCGCGGTTGCGGCCGAGGTCCCAGCCCACGGTCGGGTACCCGAGGCGACCCAGCCACCGGCGCAGCGTGCGGGTCGACACGTCGGAGGCCAGCCAGCCGGGCAGGACCACGACCGGGTGCGGTTCGCCCCGCGGCGCGAACCGCAGCAGGGGGTAACCGGCGGCGAGCGCCCCGGCGCTGACGGCCGCGCGGGCGGGCTCGGTGAGGGCCAGCAGGTTGTCGACGCGCTCGGCCCGGGCGGGCTCGGACGGGATGCTCACCCGCACCCGATGCCCGGGACGGGCCGGGATCAGTCGCCCGGCGGCAGGATCCGCGGCACGAACACCTCGTCGACCGGTCGGGGCCCGACGTACTGGCGGCACGTGCACGGCACCCAGCTGTGCCCCGACCAGCGGCCGCGCTTGTCGTAGGTGTCCCGGCGCAGCTCGGCGTAACAGGTATTTGTCGCGGTGTCGTGCTGGCTGAGCGTGTGGCCGCACCCGCACAGCGGCGTCACCGGTGGGGGATGAGCAGGGTTCCGGCGTCGGCCCAGCCGCCCCGCTCCGAAGCCGAGGGCGAGCAGGGCTGCGCCCACCAGCAGGCTGACCGGATCCATCGCGCGCACCTCTTCCGACCGAGTCCTCCGACGGTAGCGCTCGCTGGGCGCCCTCCGCCGGAGGGACGGCGGCGGAGCGACTGCGGAGCGTGGCCGGAGATGCTCCAGTGGATCGACCGGTTTCGCCCGATCAGGGGGATTGGACGTGGGTCGGCGCGGGAAAAGAGGAGACGTGAGTACCTATGCCGTGGGGTTCGCCCGCCCGGACCGCTGGTCCGGCGGTCAGCAGAGTCAGCAGACCTACCCGTGGCACGCCGTCGAGGCCCACCGCCCGCCGGCCGAGCTGGACGGCGAGGTCGAGCTCGCCGTCTGCGGCGCCATCGTGCAGGTCTGGGGCACGCAGAAGTGGGAGCGGGTCGGCATCGGCCGCACCGGTTGCCCGGAGTGCGCCCGCATCACCACCGCCGGCCAGCGGCTGACCCGCGCGAGCTGACCTCCCCGTACGGGCCGGCCGGGCGGCCCAGCGCTCCTCGACCGGCTAGCGCTTCTCGGGCCTGCGGCCGCTGATCGCCGACAGCCCGGTGATCGCCCGCCCGACGATCAGCGCCTGCACCGAGTCGGTGCCCTCGAACGTGAAGACCGCCTCCATGTCGGCGAAGTGCCGCGCCACGTGGTGGTCGATGAGGATGCCGTCGCCACCGAGGATGTCCCGGGCGTCGGCGACGATCGCGCGCGCCTTGGCCGCGTGGTTCATCTTGGCCAGCGACGCCATGGCCGCCGTCATGCGACCCTCGTCGGCCAGCTTCGACAGCCGCCAGCACATCAGCTGCATCGAGGTGATCTCGGCGAGCATGCGCGCGAGCTTGTCCTGCACCAGCTGGAAACCGGCGATCGGCTGACCGAACTGCTCCCGCTGCATCGCGTGCGCCAGCGCCAGCTCGTAGGACGCCGTCGCCAGACCGAGCGCCCGCCAGGCCACCGTGTACCGGGTGCGGTCGAGCACCTGGGAGACGTCCTTGAACGAGTGGCAGTTGGCGAGCTTGTTCTCCGCCGGCACCCGGACGTCGGTCAGCGTGATCTCGGCCTGCCACACCGCGCGCAGCGCCGTCTTCCCGGTCATGACCGTGGCCTCATACCCGGGAGTGCCCTTCTCCACGATGTAGCCGCTGACCGCGCCGTCCTCACCGCGGGCCCAGATGATCACGAAGTCGGCGATGGAGCCATTGCCGATCCACTTCTTCTGCCCGTTGAGGACGTAGGCGTCGCCGTCGCGGCGGGCCGAGGTCTCCAGCCCGACGGCGTCGGAGCCGTGCTGCGGCTCGGTGAGGCCGAAGGCGCCGATCTTCTCCAGCCGCGCCATGGGCGGCAGGAACCGTTCGCGCTGCTCCTCATCGCCCAGCAGCGCGATCGACTGCATGGCCAGGAAGCTGTGCACCCCGTTGAAGGTGCCGATGCTGCCGTCGGCGCGGGCCAGTTCGGCGGCGACGAGCCCCGCGGCGACGTTGCTCATGCCGGGGCAGCCGTAGCCCTCGATCGTCCCGCCGACGATCCCGGTCTCCGCCAGCAGGGGCACCAGCAGATGAGGGAACTCGGCGCGCTCCCAGTACTCGTTGATCCGGGGCACGACCTCCTTCTCGCCGAAGGCGCGCACCCGGTCGCGGATCTCGATCTCCGCCGGCTCCAGCAGGTCCTCGATGGCGTAGAAATCAGGGCTCTCGGCGGTCACGCAGCCGAACGTACGGCGATCCGGGGCATGCTGCCCGTCGTGCGCATCGTCATCGCCCCGGACTCCTTCAAGGGCACGCTGTCCGCCGACGACGCGGCGGCGGCGATCGCCGCCGGGGCGCGCCGGGCGCTGCCGGACGCGGACCTGGTGCTGCGGCCGGTGGCCGACGGGGGAGAGGGCACCGTCGCCGCGGCGGTGCGCGCCGGTGCCGGGCTGCGGACCGCCCGGGTGACCGGCCCCGACGGCGAGGCGGTGGACGCGGCCTTCGCCGTGGACGGGACGACGGCGGTGGTGGAGCTCGCCGCCGCCGCCGGGCTCGACCTGCTCGACCGCCCGGCGCCGATGACGGCGACGACCCGGGGGGTGGGGGAGCTCGTCCTCGCCGCACTCGACGGCGGAGCGCGGCGGATCGTGCTGGGCCTGGGCGGCAGCGCGACGACCGACGGCGGCGCGGGGATGCTCCAGGCCCTCGGCGCGCGACTGCTGGACGCCGCCGGGAACGAGGTGGGACCCGGCGGCGCGGGCCTGGCGGGGATCGCGCGCATGGACCTGAGCCCGCTGGACCAGCGGCTGCGCGGAACGCGGATCGTCGTCGCCACCGACGTCGACAACCCGCTCACCGGGCCGTCCGGCGCGGCGGCGGTCTTCGGTCCGCAGAAGGGGGCGACCGCCGAGGAGGTGGCCCTGCTGGATGCCGCTCTCTCCCGCTATGCCTCGGTGCTGATGCACGCCGTCGGCGCCTGGGTCGAACGACGTCCGGGCGCGGGCGCCGCCGGGGGAACGGCGGCGGGCGCCATGGCGGTGCTGGGCGCGGAGGTGGTGTCGGGCGCGGCGATGGTGTGCGAGCTCGTCGGCCTGGACGCCGCCCTCGAGGGCGCCGACCTGGTCGTCACCGGAGAGGGGGCGTTCGACGAGCAGAGCCTGCGCGGCAAGGCGCCCGCGGAGGTGGCCGGCCGCGCCCGGGCCGCGGGCGTGCCCTGCGTCGTCCTTGCCGGGTCGGTGCGGGTGCCGGCGGAGCGGCTGGCGGCGGCGGGCGTCAGCGCCGCGCACGCGCTGACCGAGGTGGAGCCCGACCCGGACCGGTGTCGCGCCGGTGCCGCCCCGTTGCTGGCGGAGCTGGCCGCGCGGGCGGTCGCGGCTGCACTGCCCCCGGCCGTCGCGCGGTAGCTTGCCTCGTCCCGCCCGCCGTCCTGGAGTGCCCGTGCCGTTCTTCGTCCGCAGCTTCGGCCGCTTCGTGAGGCTGCGCCTGCGCGGCTGGCGGTTGCCGCTGGCCGTCGCCGTCCTGGTGTTCCTCAGCAGCTGGCTGTTGATGGCGCTGGTCGAGCCCGCCGGGAGTGCGATCACCGCGCCCGGCACGTACTGGTGGTACTTCCTGGTCACCGCCGCGACCGTCGGCTACGGCGACGTCTTCCCCGCCTCGGCGGGCGGCAGGGTCGTCGGCGCCTACGTGATCGTCGGCGGCATCGTGACCCTCACGCTCCTGTTCACCCAGCTGGCCGCCGCACTCCAGTCCGTGCGCGGTCGCCGCCTGAGAGGTGTGATCGCCCTGGACCTGTCCGACCACGTCGTCCTGCTGGGCTACTGGCCCGGTCGCACCGAGCGGATCCTCCAGGAGCTGACGGCCGAGGGGCGCACCCAGGTCGCGCTGTGCGCATGGGACGACGTCACCGAGAACCCGGTGCCCGACCTGGACGCGGTGCACTTCGTCCGTGGCGACCTGACCCGGGAGGACGTGATGGCCCGCGCCTGCGTCCCCCGCGCCCGGACCGTCGTCATCGACGGCCGCGACGACAACGAGACGCTGGCGATCGCGGTGGCGGTCGACCACGCCAATCCCGACGTGCACCTCGTCGCCGCGCTCCGGGACCTGGGTCGCCGGGAGAACCTGCGGTACGTCAACCCCGGCGTGCAGGCCGTCCAGTGGCACATGCCGTTCCTGCTGTCGGAGGAGGCGACCGACCCCGGCATCACCCAGGTCTACAACGATCTGATGAGCAGCGGCGGCCACGGCAACACCTACTCGCTGACCGTTCCGCCCGGCTTCCCGCACAGCACCTTCGGTGCGTGCCAGACGTGGTTCGGCCAGAGCTTCGGTGCCACCGTGCTCGCCCTCCGAGGCTCCGACGGGCTGCGGGTCAGCCCGCCGTGGGAGACCCCCGTGCCCGTAGGGACGACGCTCTACTACGTCGCCTCGGAGCGGATCCCGGCCCGGCAGTTCACCACCAGGAGCTGACCTCCGGCTGCTAGGAGGGGTGCCCTTCGACGTCGGCTTCCTCGCCCTGCGGCGCCTCGCGCGGCTCGCTCTGCGCCTCCAGGGACTCCTCGACCTCCGGCGTCTCCTGCTCGATGGCGATGTCGCGGGGCTGCGGCGTCTCGGTCATGTCCCCAGCCTGGCCCACGTCACGACGGCCCGCTCACCGGAGGAGGCCACGGACGTAGCCGATCTGCCCGAGGTGCTGGAGATCGTCGCCGATCACGCTCACCAGCCGCATGCCGACGGTGACCGGCGGGTCCCAGGCGTCGTCGAGGACGCGGTCGAGGTCGTCGTCGGTGAGCCCGCGCAGGTACTCGGCCGACTGGGCGTGGACCGCCCCGGCGTACCCGGTGAGCGAGTCGACGGCGGGGATGCGCACGGCGGAGACCTGGTCGCGGTCGAAGCCGTAGCCGGTCTCGCCCGGACCGAAGGGCAGACCGAACCGCTCGACCCAGCCCTGTGCGGTCCAGACCTGCTCGCGACCGGTGATCTCGGCGACGTGGTCGTCCTGCACCCGCAGCAGGTGCCAGGCGAGCCAGCTGATCGGGTTCGCCCCCGGCGCCACCCGCCGGTGCAGGTCCTCGATGCCGAGGCCGTCGAGGTTGCTCAGGAACATCTCGTGGATCTGGTCGTAGGCGTAGCCGTACACATCGGAGGTCCGCATGCCGCCGCCCTACCCGTGTCCGGCCGTCCAGCCGCGCGACCGATCAGAAGTCGAGGAACGAGCCCAGCGCCAGGGCCGCCCCGATCACCAGGATGACGAGCACGGCCACCGTGGTCAGGACCGGCACGAGCACCCAGCGGCGCTTGAACCGCCAGCGCCGGCGGGGCGGGGGAGCAGCGGAGCGGCTCGGCTGCACCGGCTCGGCTGTCGCCGGCTCGGCCTTGCGCTCGCGATGGCGGTCGGACAGGTACCGGATCTGGTCGCGGGCGTCCCGGGCCACGGAGCCCAGCAGCGTGCGGGAGGCCGACGCCAGCGCCAGCAGGTCGGCGGCGTCGATCCGCTCCATCGAGTTCCCCCCGATGCTCCCGGGCGCCGTCGCGGGTGGCGGCGACCATGCCGGGGCGGGGGCAGGAGCGCTCGCACGCCCCTCGGCCACCTCGCGGAGCTGCGAGCGCGCGGTGGCCGCGGTGCTGCGTCGTGCCGGGTCCTTGCTGAGCAGGCCCTGCAGCACCGGACCGAGGGGGCCGGCGCGCACGACCGGTGCCGGGTCCTCGGAGACGACGCTCAGCAGGGTGGCCATCGCCTCGCCACGGTCGAAGGGCGGCCGACCCTCCACCGCCGCGTAGAGGGTCGCCCCGAGCGACCACAGGTCGACCGCCGGCCGCGGCTCCTCGCCGTGGACCCGCTCCGGGGCCATGTAGGACGGCGAGCCGATGAGCGCGCCCTGGGTGGTGAGGCTGGAGTCCCCGGTCGTCGTCGCGATGCCGAAGTCGGTGAGGCAACCCGAACCGTCGGGACCCACCAGCACGTTGGCCGGCTTGACGTCGCGGTGCACGATGCCGATCGCGTGCGCGGCTTCCAGCGCGTCCAGCACGTCCAGCCCGATCCGGGCGACGGCGGCCGGCGCCAGGGGGCCGTGCTCCTCGACGATCTCCTGGAGGCTGCGGGCCTGCACGTGCTTCATCACCAGCCAGGGCTTGCCGCCCTCCTCGACGACGTCGTAGACGGTGGTGACATGGGGGTGCGCCAGCCGCCCGGCGGCACGGGCCTCGCGCATCGTGCGCTCCCGCAGGAGGGCGCGCTCCTCCTCGGTGACGTGCACCGAGAACGTCACCTCCTTGACGGCGACCTGCCGCTCGAGCACCAGGTCGGTGGCCAGCCAGACGGTGCCCATGCCGCCCTGCCCCAGCATCTCGCCGAGCGCGTAGCGCCCGCCCACGACACGGGTCCGGGGTCCAGGATCAGCGCTCACGGTTGCCTTCCTACCCGAATGCCGTGGTCCGGACGCCTGGTGCCCGCCGTCGACCGCCGCCGGCTCGAGTTCGTCCGCTGAGCCGGCGTTCCCGGCCGGGTTCCCCCGGCCGGGAACGGTCTCAGCGCAGCTCGCGGCGGAGGATCTTCCCGGTCACCGTCTTGGGCAGCTCGTCGATCAGCTCGACCATCCGCGGGTACTTGTAGGCGGCCATCCGCTCCTTGCAGTGCGCGACGAGTTCCTCGGGCGTGGTCGTGGCGCCGGGCTTCAGGCTCACGAACGCCTTCACCGTCTCCCCGCGCTTCTCGTCGGGCACCCCGACGACGGCCGACTCGCGGACCGCCGGGTGCTCGGCCAGGACGTCCTCGACCTCGCGCGGCCAGACCTTGTAGCCCGAGGCGTTGATCATGTCCTTCTTGCGGTCGACGATGAACACCCAGCCCTCGGGGTTCATGAAGCCGACGTCGCCGCTCTTCAGCGCTCCGCCCGGCAGGTTGGCCGCGGTCTCCTCCGGCTTGCCCCAGTAGCCAGCCACCACCTGCGGGCCGTCGGCGACGATCTCGCCGACCTCGCCGAGAGGCAGGTCGTTCCCGGCGTCGTCCTGGATGCGGACGATCGTGTTCGGTGCCGGCACGCCCACCGACAGCGCCCCCGAGGTGGGGTCGACCGGCGAGGGCGAGCCGAACGGCGTGACCGTCATGGGCGAGGTCGTCTCGGTCAGGCCGTAGGCGTTGTGCACCTGGATGCCGGTCGCCTCCAGGAACGCCTTCTCCGCGGTGGGGGAGATGGCCGCGCCGCCGGAGTAGATCGAGCGGAACGACGCGAAGTGGTCCTTCGTGAACCCCGGCGCGTTGAGCAGGGCGGTGAAGGCGGTGATCGCGCCGATGGTGAACGTCGGCCGGTGCTCGGCGAAGGCGTCGAGCACCACCTGGGGCTCGAACCGGTAGGCCAGCACCAGGGGAGCGGGCGCCAGCATGCTCACCGCGACGTGCCCGATGAGCCCGGTGATGTGGAACAGCGGGGCGACGCCGAAGATCGCCCCGCCGTCGGCTCCGGCGTGCACCCAGTCGCGGTAGACCTGGGCGGTGAAGACGACGTTCCGGTGGGTGTTCATGGCGCCCTTGGGCACGCCGGTCGTCCCGGAGGTGTAGGTCAGGAAGGCGACGTCGTCGGCGGCCAGCTCGGCCGGTGGCGGCACGGTGCCGCGGTGCTGGGCGATGAACTCCGAGAAGTCCGTCGTCCCCTCGTGCCGCTGCCGGGTCGTCCCGGCGAACAGTCGCTCGTCGGAGCGGGTCTGGAACTCCAGCTCGCTGGTGGTGAGCACCAGCGAGACGTCGGTCCCCGGGACGACGTCGCGGGCGACGGAGTCGTAGAGGGACTCCAGCGACACCAGCACCTTCGCGCCGGAGTCGGCGAGCAGGTAGGACAGCTCGCGGGTCCGGCTCATCGGGTTGATCGACACCATGACGCCGCCGGCCTTCCACGCGGCGACCATCGCGATGACGAACTGCGGCACGTTCTGCAGGTAGACCGCCAGCCGGTCCCCGGGCGCGAAGCCGGACGCCAGCAGGCCGGCGGCCAGGCCGTCGCTGAGCTCGTCGAGCTCGGCGCGGGTCACGACGCCGTCGAAGTAGCGCAGCGCCACCGCGCCGGGGTCGCGGGCGACCCCGGCGCGGAACATCTCCAGCGCGTTGCCGAACTCGATGTCGTAGTCGGCCGGCTGGTCCCCGTAGAGCGCCAGCCAGGGGCGCTCGTCGTAGGCGCTCATGACGTCACTTGATGACGACGGGGTTGACCGGCGTGCCGGCGGCCTTGGCGACCTTGAGCGGGGCGGCGACGTAGAGGAAGGCGTACTGGCCGTCCTCGGCGCAGTCGGCGGCCAGCTTCTCCAGGTCGGCGATCTCGGTGAGGGTGACGCCGAGGTTGCGCATCAGGGCGTTGTGCAGCACCAGGGCGGCGCCGTTGTTCGGGTCGAAGGTGACCTCGTTGGCGATCGTGTCGGTGACCAGGTTCGGGATCTCCATGTCCTGGAACCACTGCACCAGCTCGGGGCTGTAGACCAGGCCGGGCTCGTTGAAACCCTCGTAGAACGCCTCGCCCTGGTCGTGGAAGAGCTTGAGGAAGTTGGTCCGGATGATCAGGATGTCGCGCTTCTGGATCGGGGTGCCCTGGGCCTCGGCGCAGGCGACGAGGTCCTCGTGGGTGAAGGTCTCGCCCTTGTCGAGGGTCTCCTTGCCGCGGAAGCGCGCCATGTCCAGCAGCACCGCCCGGCCGACGACGCCGCGCTCGGCGATCGGCTCGGCGCTGGCCTTCTCCAGCCCGCCGACGGTGGTGCGCGCGTCGTAGCCGTTCCAGATCTTGCCGTCGTACCAGAGGTGACCCAGTGCGTCGTACTGCGTGGAGCCCTGGAGGTAGGCGTCGATCTTGTCGTCGGCGTAGTGCAGACCGCCGGGGAAGGCGGCACCCTTGCCGCCCTCGTCCCAGTCGCTCTCGTCGAGCACCTGGGTGCGCACCGCGGGGGTGCGGCCGGGCCACACCGGGTCGCCCTTCGGATCGCCGATCAGCCGCTGGAGGGTGAAGACCTTGCCGGAGCTGACGAGCCGCACCGCCGCGAGCACCTGCTCGGGGCCGAGGTAGTTCAGCGCGCCGACCTCGTCGTCCGGCCCCCACTTGCCCCAGTTGGTCGGCGAGTCCTTGAGCAGGTCGCCGATGTAGGGGGCGGCGGGGGCATCGGTCACGGGGTCCTCCAAGTGGACTGCGTGGATGAGGTGGATTGACATCACCACGACCCCGTGGTGGTGTCAATCACAGGCATCTGGAAGGTTCGTCGTCACACGCCGACGCCGTCCGACCCACCCTGGGGGAAGCCATGAGCAGCACCGTTCCCGGTAGCCCGGAGACCGTCTTCACCTACGGCGCACCGCAGCTGAAGTTCGGCAACGGGGCGTCGGACGAGATCGGCTACGACCTCAGCCGGTACGGGGTGAAGCGGGTCCTGGTGGTCACCGACCCGGGGGTCGCCGCCACCGGGCACCCCCAGCGGGTCGCCGACCAGATGGCGCAGTTCGGCATCGAGGCCCGGGTGTTCGACGGCGTCCACGTCGAGCCGACCGACGTCAGCCTGGTCGCCGCCATCGAGGAGGCGCGCTCGACCGGGCCGTGGGACGCGTTCGTGGCGGTCGGCGGCGGGTCGAGCATCGACACCGCCAAGGCGATCAACCTGCTGACCACCAACCCCGGTGAGCTCATGGACTACGTCAACGTGCCGGTGGGCAAGGGGCAGGCGCCGACCGAGCAGCTCAAGCCGCTGGTCGCGGTGCCGACGACGACGGGCACCGGCTCGGAGAGCACCACCATCTGCGTGATGGACGTGATCTCGGCCCGGGTGAAGACCGGCATCAGCCATGCCCGGCTGCGCCCGACGCTGGCGGTCATCGACCCGGACCTGACCTTCACCCAGCCGGCCGGCGTCACCGCCGCCTCGGGCATGGACATCCTCTGCCACGCGCTGGAGAGCTACACCGCCCGCTGGTACACGACCTACGACCACCGGACGCCGGAGCAGCGGGTGCCCTACTGCGGCTCCAACCCGATCTCGGACATGTGGTCGGAGAAGGCGCTCACGCTGCTGGCCGGCTCCTTCCGCACCGCAGTCCGCAACGGCGAGGACGCCCAGGCCCGCTCCGACATGGCGATCGCGGCGACGTTCGCCGGCATGGGCTTCGGCAACGCCGGAGTGCACATCCCGCACGCCAACGCCTATCCGATCGCCGGCCAGGTGAAGGACTTCCACCCCAAGGACTACCCGGCCGGCGAGGCGATGGTCCCGCACGGGATGTCGGTCTCGCTGACCGCTCCGGAGGCCTTCCGGTTCACCTTCGACGCGTCCCCGGAACGCCACGTCCGCGCCGCGGAGCTGCTGGCACCCGGAGCCGACCGCCCCGACGACCTCGCCGAGTTCCTCCCCACCGTGCTGGCGGACCTCATGCGCGACATCGACATGCCCAACGGCATCGGCGCGGTCGGCTTCGACGAGGGCGACATCCCCGATCTGGTCGACGGCACGATGAAGCAGCAGCGGCTGCTGGCGACCTCGCCCAAGGCGGTCACCGAGGACGATGCCGCCGGGATCTTCCGCCGCTCGGTCGAGCTGTGGTGACCGGGCTCAGCTGAACAGCGCGGCCAAGGCGGCGTCCGAGGCGGCGAGGGCGTCGCGGTCGAAGGTGCTGCTGCTCGCCACCAGTTCGGCGGCGCGGGTGCGCTCCAGCAGCTCGGCCAGCCGGCTCTCCACCTGGGCCGAGGTGCCGGCGATCGCCGCCGCAGCGGTCTGATCCAGGTGCTGCTGCTGTCGGGGAGTGCGCTGGGCGGCCCGCACGACGGCCACCGGCTCCAGCGCGGGGAAGGCGCCCTCGGTCCGGGAGCGGGCCATGGCCCACGCCTCGGGCAGCAGGAGGTCCGCGGCCTCGGCGGCGGTGTCGGCGACGAGCACGTCGAGGCTGATCGAGATCCGCGGCTCGGGCTGCTGGTCCGAGGGCCGGAAGTCGCGCCGGTAGCCCGCAAGGGCCGCCAGACCCGGCTCCGGATCGCCGCCCACGCCGAGGATCGGGCCGCCGACGATCACCGGCAGGCCGAGCCCGGCCGCCACCTGCAGCCCGCTGCCTGTGGCGAGCACGTGCAGCGGAACGGTGCCGGCCGGCTGCGGGTGCAGCGTGATGGCGGCCGAGCCGGACAGGTAGGCACGCAGTTCGGCGAGGTCGGCCGGGAAGTCCCGCTCGGTCGCCCGCAGCGCACGCCGCACCGGTGCCGTGAATCCGGGCGACCGGCCCAGCCCGAGGTCGACCCTGCCGGGCGCGAAGGCCGACAGCGTCGCGAACTGCTCGGCGACCACGAGCGGCTGGTGGTGCGGCAGCATCACCCCGGCCGAACCCAGCCGGATGGACGTCGTCCGGGTCGCGACGGCGGCCAGCAGGACGGCGGGGGCCGCGCCGGCGATCCCGGGCACGCTGTGGTGCTCGGCGACCCAGATGCGGGAGAACCCGAGCCGCTCCGCGGAGACGGCGCGGGCGACGGTGCCGGTGAGCGCCGCGTCGTCCGGCTCGCCGGCCCGGGTCCGCGAGCGGTCCAGCAGGGAGAGCCGCGCCGTCTCGATCACGGCAGTGCCAGCGTGTGCCGGGGCCGCGGTGTTCCGGCCGACGTTCCGGCCGACCTCAGCGGAGCGGGACGACCGACTTGGTCACCTGACCGCTGGCCACCAGCACGCCGTCGACGGTGGCCTCGGCCCGCATGAACGCCACGGCCCGGCCGCGGCGGAGCACCGTGGCGACGACGTCGACGGTGGCGCCGCTGCTGACCGGGCGGAGCAGGGAGGCGGCGACGTCGTGGGTCACCGCGTGCTCGTCCGGTCCCAGCGACGGCAGCAGGGCCAGGAACGAGGCGACGTCGAGCAGGGCGTAGACCACGCCACCGTGCAGCAGTCTCGCCGGGTTCTCCGACGACGTCCCCACTCGGAACCGGATGCCTGCCGCCGGATCATGCTCGTCGCGCAACTCGACGCCGAGGAATCGGTGCAGCGGAATGTCGAGGACGGACTGCACGCGGGCGTCGGTCAGGGGTTCAGCTGGCATCGGGCCAGCATCCATCAACAGGTCGTGCGGGCCTCCACAGGTGTCCGGGAAGGCTCCCCGTCGCGAGCGGCTCCCATAGGCTCCGCCCTGGTTCAGGAACTGGGAGGGGCGGCGGTGGGCTTGTACGGCGAACCGGCCGCCCTCGATGCGCTGGCATCGGAGCTCTCCCAGCGCGCCCGGGAGGTGCGCGCGGCAGGCGACGAACACCGGCGCGAAGGGGCGCGCACCCGCTGGGTGTCGGATGCTGCGTCGGCCTACCGGCGGCAGCAGGCGGAGGACTGCGCAGACGTCGACGCCGCCGCCGACGCGATGGAGCGGGCCGCGGACCTGCTGCGCCGCCACGCCGACGAGGTGCGGGAGCGGCTGGCGGCCATCGCCCGGGCGGAGGAGGCGGTGCGCTCGTGGTTGTCCCAGCAGGCCGCCCGTGGCGGAGAGGTGCTGGAGGACGTCGGCGACTTCCTCGGCGACCTCCCCGAGGCCGGAGCCGACGCGTGGCGGGGGCTCTCCTCGCAGCTCGGCCGGCTGGGGTTCATGTGAGCGCGGCCCCGCGGCGCCTGACGCTGACCGCGAGCGAGTGGGCGGTGCTCGTGACCGATCGGCTCGCCGATCCGCCGCCGGCGTTCGCGCCCGTTCCGCTGACCGCCACCGATCGGGATGCGGCGGTTACCTCCCTGGTGGCGGCGCGCGTGGTGGTGGCACCGGACGGCGGGTCGGCCGAGCGCGTGCCCCCCGTGGCGGCGGACCTCGCCGTGCTGAGCCGCCCGCTCCTGACCGTCCGGCTGGACGTCCGCGGCAGAGCGGGGGAGCGGCAGGGCTGGTTCGCGCTGGGCTCCGGCGTGGTCGTCGGGGTGCTGACGCTGCCCGGTGGGGGAGTGGAGCTGTCCCTGGCTCCCGCCGTCCGGCTCGGCGACGAACTGGCCCGCGCCGTTCCCGGAGCGGTGGAGGTGGCCGGTCTGGAGCCCCGCGACGGCGCGCCGATCACGGGTCGGGTGCCGCTGGCGCTGCTGGAGGACCGACCGTCGCCGGGCTCCTCCGAGGACGACGTGGCCTTGGTCGGCGAGCTGGAGCGGCGGACGTCCGGTTCGCTGAGCTGCCTCGTGCTGGGCCAGGTCGGCTCGGCAGTCGGCGCGGGACAGGTCTCGTGGCTGGCCACCGACGCCGGCTGGGTGGGGCTGCGACCGCTGCTGGATGGGTCCCCGGTGCGCAGGGTGGATCTGGTGCCGGTCGAGCCGGCCGACCTGGGGACATGGGTGGCACCGACGGTCGCCGCGCTGCTGGAGGCTCCCGATGAGCGATGAGATCCAGGTCGTCGGCGGCGCCGGCGGCGTCGAGGCGGAGCTCGCGGACCTGCGCGCGCTCGGGGGCAACAGCCTCGACCTCGCCGAGATGCTCGCCCGCACCAGCGTGGTGTGCCACGGCATGCTGGTCGACCCGGACCTGCTGGCCTCGGCCGTCCTGGACCCGGTGGGAGTGGCCCGTTTCGAGGCCGCGCTGCTGGAGGCGTTCGACGGTCCGGGCGGCCTGAGCGCGCTGGCCGTCCGGTTCACCGCCCGGGCGGCGACGTTGGAGGCGGCGGCCCTCGCCTACGAGGCCGCCGACGCCGCGATGGCCGAGCTGGCCGACGGGCTGCGCTGGGCGAGGGGCTTCTTCCTGCCCTTGACCGTGGCCGGGCTGGCGCTGGGCGGCCTGGACCAGCTGCGGCGGGACCCTGCCGGCACGGCCCGCGAGCTCGCCGCGCTGATGGACGACCCCGAACGCTGGATCACCGAGCACCCGGGGGTGATCGACGAGGTGGCGGGTGCCCTGCCCGGCCTCGCCACGCTCATCAGCACGGTGGTTCCGGGGGCCGGCCTCTTCCTGGGCGGTGGCGACGTCCGTTCCGCGGCCCGCCGGCTCGGGCAGCTGTGGCCCGACGGCGATCCCGTCGTCACCGACCGGCCGGACGACGCCGCGATCTCGGCGGTCACCCCGCCGCGCAACGTCCGCGACCTGATGACGGCGCTGGAACGCCGGGCCGACCGGTCCAGCAAGGACCACGACCAGATCTCCGTCCGCGTGCTCACCCGCGCCGACGGGTCGCGGTCCTACATCGTCGACATCCCGGGCACCGCCGACTGGAACGCGCCCGGGGCGCTGAACCCGCAGACCCACGACCTGGGCACCAACATCCGGGTGCTGGGCGGCGACGACACCACCCGGCAGGCGGCGATCGCCGAGGCCCTGCGCCGGGCCGGGGCGTCCTGGACCGACCCGGTGATGCTCGTCGGCCACAGCCAGGGCGGCATGGTCGCGGCCCAGGCGGCGCACGACGCCGGCACGCCGGCCTTCCAGTTCAACGTGCAGAGCGTGGTCACCGCGGGGTCGCCGATCGCCCGGGCCGACGTTCCGCCCACCGTGCAGGTCCTCGCCCTGGAGAACGCGCACGACCTGGTGCCGCACCTCGACGCCCGCGAGAACGACGACGACCCGAACGTCACCACGGTGATCTTCGAGCGGCAGAACGGCAGCATCGGCCACAACCACGGCATCGGTGACGCGTACCAGTACGGTGCCGAGGCGGTGGACCGCAGCGACGACCCGTCCATCGCCGCCTTCCGGGAGCGTGCGGGCGCCTTCCTCGTCGCTCCCGGTGAAGAAGCCTCGGTGGTCGCCCACGTGTACGAGATCGGACGGAGATGAACCAGGTGACCAGCAGTGGAGGCGTTCGACGTCGGGGCGTCCGCACCCTCGCCCTCGCCCTCGGCGTCCTGGCCCTGGCAGGCTGCACGTCCGGTGCCGCCGGAGGTACGCCGTCGGCCAGCAGCACCCCGGAGGACCCGACGGCCGGCACGCGCGCGGACATCGAGCGGGAGCTGGCCGACCGCGACGACGTGGCCGACGCCGAGGTGCTGTACCGCGACGACGTCACCGTGCCCTCGACCGTCGCCGTGGACGTGACGATCGAGCCGGGCGCGGACGTCGCTGCGCTCGCCGACGAGGCCCTGCGGCTGGTGTGGCTCAGCGACATCGAGCCGCTGACCACCATCCAGGTCGAGGTGATCAACCCGAGCGACCCGATGCAGGGGCTGTCCCGCGCCGTCCGGCTCCTGGACGACGCGGAGCGCGCGGCCGTCGAAGACCGGTTCGGCCCGCGCCCTGGCTGACCGGCGGCGACAGGGGCTGGTGAGGCCGCCAGCTGCTGCGTCGTCCGGGTCATCGCGGCGTACCGGTCGGCGGCTCCCTCGATGCCCGTCCCGAAGTGCTGTCCCGTCTGGTCCGGGCCCGTGGCGGCCGTGCCGAGCCAGTCTCCGGCACCCCCGGGGCCTTGCCGCAAGCCCCGGAAGTCGGCTACACGTTGGATGTGGCAGGGAGCCCGCCGGCTCCGCCGAGCCGGCGGGCGGTGCGATCACTCGTACTCGGCACCCCAGTCCGCCAGCTGCCGCTCCTCCCTGCGACGCCGGCGACGACTGGCCTGACGCTGCGGCTCCTTGCAGAGCGGGCACGTGCAACGGAGCTCCGGCCGCCACCACTGGTCAGGGTGCTCGGCCTGCTTGATGCGGTAGGGGGCGGTCTTGTCGGTCCTGCTCATCGCGGTCACCTTTCGGCTCCGCCCGGCCCTGGACGGGCCGGGCTTGCCAGTGCGGTGTCGCGGAGGTCACGACGACAGTTCTACCCGGGGCGCCCGATCCGTAGCCCGAAGCGGCCCTCTGTCCGACCCGCAGCCGGGTCAGCCGGAGACGCGGTACACCTTGCAGACGGTGCATCGGGAGAGGCGCTGTCGGGGACGCTTCGCCCGCCAGCCGCTCTCGGGCATGTGGGGAGCTCCCACCGGCCCTGGTGGTTCAGCCAGCACCGGAACGTGTCGTTGGCACGCCGCACGCACTCCGTCGTGCCCCACCCAGGTCTGGAGTCCCGCGGACGCGAAGCCCCTGCGCCGGCTGCAGCCGACATGGGCATGCCCGACCTGGGGGTGGACGTGGGCAAGCGTGAAGGCGCGCAGCGAATCCCCAGGCCGGGACCGGTGGGGCGGGTGGGGCTCGAACCCACGACCCAGGGATTATGAGTCCCATGCTCTGACCGGCTGAGCTACCGCCCCGAGCTGACAGCCTGCCAGACGTCGATGACCGTCCGCACCCGCCGCCCGGCACTCTGACCTGGGCGTCGTTACGACCTTGTGACGTCTGCGCCGATCGCTTGTATTGTCGCCCGCGGTCCGGACGACCTCGCCCCCGAACCCGGGGGCTCGCCCGGACCCCGCCGAACCGCCTCCGGCCTCCGGGCCGAGCGGACCGGGGACCCACCGTTCCACTGGGGTGAATCCCGCCTGCGCCACGACGGGCAGGCAGGTAGGGCCATCTTCCAGCCCGAACCCGTCAGCTGACCCGGTAGGCGGATGGAGGAACGGAGACCGTCGCTTTGGCGACCCTGCACCACCTGCACGCCCCTGCCCCCACCCTGCGACGCTCCGCCGTCGCCACCACCCTGATCGCCGCATCGCTCCTCGCCGCATCGCCGGCCTCCGCTGCCCCAGGGGCGGCGCGGTCCGAGCAGGAGGACGTCGCCACCCAGGTCGCAGCCATCGAGGCCCGGGTCCGCGAGGCCGAGGCGAACCTCCAGCGCATGACCATCGAGGCGGAGGCCGCCAGCGGCGCCGCCCACGAGGCTCAGACCCAGCTGGCCATCGCCCAGCAGCACGCGGAGGCGACGGCGGCCCGGCTCGGCGCCGTCCGCGAGGCCGTGGAGCGCAGCGAGGACGACGTCGCGAGCATCGGACGCGAAGCCTTCATGGGAGCCGACGAGACCCGCAGCTCCATGCAGATCGTCCTCAACGCCGACGGGCCGGCCGAGCTGCTGCAGCAGGCGGCGACCCTCGACATGCTGGGGGAGCAGCGCGCCGAGGTCCTCGAGACCCTGGAGCGCGACGAGGTCCGCGAGGCCCGCCTCGACGAGGAGGCGCGCACCGCCGTCGCCGACCGGGACGCCGCCGCGCGGGCGGCGGCCGAGACGCAGGCCGCCGTCGAGACCCAGCTGGCCGCCGCGCAGGCCGACTTCGATGCGCTGTCGGCCGAGAAGGCGGCGCTGGACCAGGAGCTGCGGAACGCCGAGATCCGGCTGTTGGAGCTGAACGGCAACGAGGACGCCGAGGCGACCTGGGGGGAGCTGCAGGCCGCAGAGGACGCCGTCGGTGCGCTCACCGCCGCCGGTGGTGCCGTTCCGCCGACGGTCGGCCGTGTCACCTCCTGCTACGGCAGCCGCTGGGGCGCGATGCACTACGGGCTCGACATCGCCGCGCCCATCGGCACCCCCGTCCACACGCCGGAGCCGGGCGTCGTGCTGCAGGCCGGTCCGGCCAGCGGCTTCGGCCTGGCCGTCGCCGTCCAGCACCCCGACGGGTCCATCACCCTCTACGGCCACGTCAACCAGCACTTCGTGAGCGCCGGTCAGGTCGTGAGCGCGGGTCAGCAGATCGCCGAGGTCGGCAACCGCGGGCAGTCCACCGGCCCGCACCTGCACTTCGAGGTCCACCGGGGCGGCCTGTACGCCGACCGCGCCAACCCGGTGCCGTGGCTCCAGCTGCGCGGCATCTCCCTCGGAGGCGGCTGCGGCTGATCGACTGATGCCGTGACGCAGGATGGCCCCGTGCGCGACGGGGGCGGGATCTGGCTGCGGGCTGTCGTCCTGGGTGTCCTGCTCGCTGCCGGCGTCGTCGCGGCGTTCGTCATCGACCTGCCCGACGCGGGCGAGGTGCGGACCTGGCTCGACGACGGCGGGCCCGCCGCATGGGCGCTCCTCGTCGGCGGCCTGACCCTCGTGCTCCTGGCGCCGGTGCCGCGCTCGCTGGTCTCGGTGCTGGCCGGGGCGGTGCTGGGCTTCGGCGCCGGCCTGGCCGTGGCCGTCGTCGGCGGGTTGCTGGCCGGTCTGGTGGCCTTCGGGCTGAGCCGGGCCCTGGGGCGCCCCGCGGTGTCCCGGCTGGCCGGGCCGCGGCTGCACCGCGCCGACGAGCTGTTCAGCGACCGCGGCTTCGTCGCGGTGCTGGCCGGCCGCCTGATCCCGGTCGTGCCGTTCGTCGTCGTGAGCTACGGCGCCGGCCTCAGCGGGGTTCGCCTGGGCCCCTACGCCGCCGCCACCGCGGTCGGCCTGGTGCCCAGCACGATCGTCCAGGTCGGCGTGGGCGCCTCGACCGCGTTCGTCGTCGAGCACCTGACGACGCTGGTGGTCGTACCGGTGGTGGTCGCCGCCGTCGTGCTGCTCGGTGCCGGCCTCTGGTGGTTCCGGCGCCGGACGCGGCGGGCGGGGGAGCGGCCGCTGCTGCGGGGCTGAACCGCCCTCAGCCGCGACCGAAGAAGCGACCGAGCACGCCGCCGGCGCCGCCCATGGTGCGGGCGGCCAGCTGCAGGATCGGACCACCCGGGATGCCGGGCACCTTCTGCACGATCGGGGCGAGCTGGAGCAGACCGCCCACGTCGTGCACCTTGAGCTTGCGCCGGGCGACGGCGGGCACCGGGTTGATCCGGCCCGATGCCGCCTCGAGCAGCAGGTCGGCGGCGCCCTCCACGGCGGGGCCGTCGATGGTCCCGGCCGGCACCTGCCGGACCTGCCATCCCTCGCCGTCGGACGTGAAGCCCCACCCGCCGTCCGGCGTCGCGAGAGTGACCCGGCCGGTGATGCCGGTGTCGGCCGCCAGGGCACCGGTGACGTCGGTGAGGGCCGCGAGCCCCGACTGGAGCACCTCCGCCGACGGCGGCTCGGCACCGCAGGACTCCAGGTCCAGCCAGTGGACGGCGAGCTCGTAGGCCTGCCCCAGGACGACGCTGAGCAGCGGGATGCGCCCGACCACGGAGACCGCGGGTGCGGTGTCCAGCTCGACCGGCTCCTGGGCCAGGTAGCGGGCCGTCGCCTCGCGGTTGCGGCGCAAAGCGTCCAGCACCTCCTCGCGCGAGGCCGTGCGGTGCGCCGCCGTCACGCGGGCGTTGACCACGTCCGGGTCCGGGGGAGTGCCAGGTCCACTGGTCCGCGCTGAGGTGACCAGGTCGCGCAGCGCCTGGTGGTCCTCCCAGCAACCGAGGTGGACGCAGATCTCGTGCGCGCGCCAGCCGGGCAGCCGCGAGCTCCGGGTGAGGTCCAGGGTCTCCGCCTGCGCGATGAAGCCGTCCCACGCGCCCAGCGCCCTCCGGGAGATCTCGTCCCGCCCGGCGTCGGCCATTCCCTGGTGTCGTCCCACGTCAGCGCCCTACCCGAGGGATTCGCCGGCCAGGCATCGATCCGCTCCGCGCACATCCGCGGCCCGGGGGGAACCGCGTCTCACCCCCCTGGGAGGAGCCACGGGATCAAGCACCCGCCGCCGCGGGCCGATCGACTCTGCGTGAGCCAGCGCCCCGTACGAGACCGCCGATCGAGCGGTGCGACGCCGTCCGGCCTGCTGCGGACGACGCTCCGGGCCGCCCGCGCAGGGCTGTTCCGCACGCTGGCCACCGACGACGACCGGGCCGCCTACTGGGTGCGGCACGTCCGCATCGGCGTCCTGGTCACCGAGATCTCCGCGTTCGCCGTCGCCTGCTACGTGCTCCTCACCGATGCGCCGAAGCACCACGACCCGCTTCTCGTGGTGCTCGCCGTGCTGGTCATGGTCGTCACTCCCACGATCCTGCTGCTGCCGCTGCGCGCGATCATGTACGACTGGCGCGGCCCGGCGCTGTTCTACGCCTGGTCGGTGGTGACCGCCGCGGTCATCATCGTCGTCACCCGCCTCGACGGTGGGTCCTCCAGCCCGATGGACGCGCTGCTCTTCCTCACGCTGGCCTACACCGCCGTGGCCTACTCGCCGCAGGGCGTCGTGGCGATGGGCTCGGTCATGACCGTCATGTACCTGGTCTTCCTGGAGCTGCCGACCATCACCTCGACCGGAGGCTTCTTCCTCACGGTCATGGGCGTCTTCACCCTGATCTGCGCCATGGCGTCGGCGAACTCCTGGGCCGCCTACGACCGGCAGGTGCTGCTGATCCGCACCCAGGAGATGCTCGCCTCGACCGATCCGCTCACCGGCATCCCGAACCGGCGGCTGTTCCTGGACCGGGTCGCCCGCACCGTAGACGCGGCGTGGGGGCACCAGGCGGTCGTCCTGCTCGTCGACCTGGACGGCTTCAAGGCCGTCAACGACGCCGAGGGCCACGCGGCCGGCGACGCGCTGCTCACCGCCGTGGGCGCCGCGCTGGGGGGTGCTGTGCGGGAGACCGACACCGTGGCCCGGCTCGGCGGTGACGAGTTCGGGGTCCTGGCCGATCTCACGTCCGGCATGCCCGCCGCCCTGCTGGCCGAGCGCCTCCGCGAGGCCGTCGCCATCGCGGGCGCCCGTTACGGCGTCACGGCGAGCGTGGGGCTGGCAGAGATCGAGCCGGGTGACGACGTCGAGGACCTGATGCACCGCGCCGACGTGGCCATGTACTCGGCGAAGACCAGCGGTGGCGACCGCGCCCGGTCGCTCGACGCCTGACCCCGCTTCTGGGACGCGGTGTGCACCTGGCGCGACCGTGAGTGACCAGGCAGTCTTGTAGTTCTGCAGGTCGGAAGCGGTGCCCGCCACGACCCCAGCCACGAACCGTGACGCAGAGTGATACCTGTCATGGTCGAATGCCCCTTACCCGCGCTTTCCGGGATCCCTTCGCCGCGCCACCCTGGGAGGGGCCTGTGAAGTCCCGGCTGCGGGTAGACGGGACGCGACGACGCGTGGTATGCGCCGCTGACCAGCAGCAAAGGGCTCCGAGGAAGATCAACGACCACTTTCGTCCCACGAGTCGCATCCGGGCTGGCGCGATCGGGGGGGCATCGTGCAAACTTGTCGTGCAAGCCCTGCTCCGCCACTGCCGAACACAGCCAGTCACCGAATCGATGGGTCCGTAGGGGAAGACGAGACCGATCGAGTCGATGGAGGTGCCCCGTGCAGCGACGGTCAACCCAGGGTGTCGTCTTCGTGCACGCGTGCCCGAAGGCGCTCTGCCAGCATGTCGAGTGGGCGCTTGAGCGCGTGGTCGGCGCGCCGGTCTCCTTGTCGTGGGCTGAACAGCCCGCGGCGCACGGTTCCTACCGTGCCGAAGTGGCGTGGACGGGTTCGCCCGGTACCGGCGCCAAGCTGGTGGCTGCCCTGCGGGCGTGGCCGATGCTGCGCTTCGAGGTGACCGAGGAAGCCAGTCACGGCAACGACGGCGAGCGCATGTCGTACGTGCCCGGCAAGGGCGTGTTCCGCGCGCCGACGAGTGCCAACGGCGACCTCGTCGTCTCCGAGCAGCAGCTGCGGCACCTGGCCGCCACGGCCGGCTCCATCGAGGCATTCCGGCACGGTGTGGACGAGCTGCTGGGCGCCGCCTGGGACGCCGACCTCGAGGTCTACCGGCACGCCGGTGACGGCAGCCCCGTCACCTGGCTGCACCAGGTCGTCTGAAGAAGGACCCGCTGCCCTCCACCACTCGCACGCTCGCGGCGGGCTCCTGCAGCGGGGCCGCAGGTAACAAGTCCGCTACGACACTCCCGGCCTGGCCGGGGGGTCGTCGTAGCCTGGAGCGGGCCGTCCGGGCGCCGTCGGGGAAGCGGCGCCGGGACGGCCTTTCCCCGTCCTGGCTCACCATCGGTGGTCCTGGCTCACCGTCGATCGTGAGCCAGGAGCCGTGGTGATCAGCCCAGCTGATCACCACGGCGGCCGCTACAGCGGGATGTTGCCGTGCGCCCCGCGGCCCAGCGGCGCCTCTGCGAGCGCCTGCACGAGCCGACGCCGGGTCTGCGCCGGCTCCACGACCTCGTCGACCACGCCGATCTGGAGAGCGCGGTTCACACCGCCGGCGATCCGCTCGTGCTCCGCGGCCAGCTGCGCGTGCAGCGCCTCGCGCTCGCCGGGAGGGGCGGCGGCCAGCTTCTTGCGGTGCAGGATGCCCACCGCGGCCTTCGCGCCCATGACGGCGACCTCCGCCCCCGGCCACGCGAACACCTTGGTCGCGCCCAGCGAACGGGCGTTCATGGCGATGTAGGCGCCACCGTAGGACTTCCGCGTCACCAGGGTCACCCGCGGGACGACCGCCTCGGCGAACGCGTGCAGCAGCTTTGCCCCCCGGCGCACCACGCCGTCCCACTCCTGGCCGACGCCGGGCAGGTAGCCCGGCACGTCGACGAGCACCACGAGCGGGACGCCGAACGCGTCGCACATCCGCACGAACCGCGCCGCCTTCTCCGCCGATGCCGAGTCCAGGCACCCGCCGAGCCGCAGCGGGTTGTTGGCCACGACGCCCACGGTGCGTCCGGCCAGCCGGCCCAGCGTGGTGACGACGTTGGGCGCGAACCGCGGGTGCAGCTCCAGGCCGGGACCGTCGAGCACCGAGGAGATCAGCGGCTTGACGTCGTAGGCGCGCTGCCGCTGCTCGGGCAGCAGGGCGGCGAGGTCGACGTCGGCCTCGTCCGCAGCCGGCGTGAACGTGCCCTGGGCGGCCAGCAGGTCGACGGCGAGACGGGCGGTCTCCAGCGCGGCGGGCTCGGAGTCGGTCACCACGTGCACGACGCCGGAGCGCCGGCCATGGGTGTCGGGGCCACCGAGCTGCTCCTGGTCGACGACCTCACCGGTGACCGAGCGGACGACGTCGGGACCGGTGACGAAGACGCGGCCGGCCGGGCCCATGATCACCAGGTCGGTCAGCGCGGGTCCGTAGGCGGCGCCGCCGGCCGCCGCACCGAGGACCACCGAGATCTGCGGGATCCGCCCGGACGCCCGGACCATGGCCGCGAAGACCTCGCCGACGGCGTGCAGGGCGGTGACGCCCTCGGCCAGCCGCGCGCCACCGGAGTGCCAGATGCCGACCGACGGCACCCGCTCCCGCAGCGCGGCGTCGATGGCGTCGACGATGTGCCGGCAGCCGTCCACGCCCATCGCCCCGCCCATGACGGTCGCGTCGGTGCAGAAGGCGACGACCGGGCTGCCGTCGACCGTGCCGCGGGCCGCCATCACCCCGGAGGCGTCCCGGGCGGCCAGCGGCTGCATCGAGCCAGGGTCGAGGAACCGCTGGAGGCGGTCCTCGGGGTCCCGCGGGTCGGGGGCGGTCAGGGTCGGTGCGGCCGGGGCAGCGGTCACGGCATCTCCTCGGGAAGCGGGGCCTGGGCGGCGACGCCGTCGTCAGGGGGTGGTGAAGACCAGAGCGATGTTGTGGCCGCCGAAACCGAAGGAGTCGTTGACCGCCGCGCGCAGGTCGGCCTTGCGCGGCTCGTCGCGGACGATGTCGAGCGACTGGACGGCGGCGTCGTCGTCGGGGTCGTCGAGGTTCGCGGTGGCGGGGACGATCTGCTCGCGGAGCGCGAGGATGGCGAACACCGACTCCAGGGCTCCGGCGGCGCCGAGGAGGTGGCCGGTCTGGCTCTTGGTGGCACTGACCAGAACGTGCTCGCCGAGGGAGTTGCGGATGGCCGAGGCCTCCGCGGTGTCGCCCACCGGCGTGGAGGTGGCGTGCGCGTTGACGTGGCCGATGTCGGCAGCGGTGAGGCCGGCGTCGCGCAGCGCGGCGCGGATCGCGCGGCCGGCGCCCTCGCCCTCGGGGTGCGGGGCGACGAGGTCGTAGCCGTCGGCAGTTGCGCCGGCGCCGGCCAGTCGGGCGTGCACGCGGGCGCCGCGGGCAGCGGCGGAGTCGGCTCGCTCCAGGACCAGCGCGGCGGCGCCCTCGCCGAGGACGAAGCCGTCGCGCCCCTTGTCGAAGGGCCGCGAGGCGCGCTCGGGCTCGTCGTTGCGGGTGGACATGGCGCGCATCGCGGCGAAGCCGGCCATGGGCAGCGGGTGCACGCAGGCCTCGGCGCCACCGACCAGCACGATGTCGGCGCGGTCGAGGCGCAGCAGGTCCAGGCCCCAGCGGATGGCCTCGGCGCCCGAGGCGCAGGCGCTCACCGGGGCGTGCACGCCGCCCCGGGCGCCGATGGCCAGACCGACGGCGGCGGCGGGCCCGTTGGGCATGAGCATCGGGATGGTGAAGGGGGAGACCCGCTTGGGGCCCTTCTCCTCGAGGACGTCGTCCTGGCCGAGGAGGGTGAGCGCGCCGCCGATGCCGGTGCCGAAGACGACGGCGATCCGCTCGGGATCGACGCCCGCGTCGGCGGCGCCGGACTCGGCCCAGGCCTGCTCGGCGGCGACGACGGCCACCTGCTGGCTGCGGTCCAGCCGCCGGGCGCGGACCCGGTCGATCTGCTCGGTCGGCTCGGCGGCCAGGCGGGCGACGAGCTGGGCCGGGAACTCCTTGACCCACTCGTCGGTGATCCGGCTGACGCCCGAACGCCCCGCGAGCAGGGCCTCCCAGGTGCTGGACACGTCACCGCCGAGGGGCGTGGTGGCACCGAGGCCGGTGACGACGACGTCGGAGGTGGACGCGCTCATGGGATCTCCTTGTGCGGGGCGCCGGCCGGTGGACCGGGTCGGGTCGGGCCAGGGGTCCCGCCGGCGATCGGCCGGCGGGACCCGGGGCCCTGCAGGTCCCGCGCCGGGCGTGCGGGCGCGGGGGCAGGGGGTGCTGCTACTGGTTGCTCTCGATGAAGCTGATCGCGTCGCCGACGGTCTTGATGTTCGCCAGCTGGTCGTCGGGGATGGCGACGCCGAACTTGTCCTCGACGGCGGTGGCGATCTCGACCATCGACAGGGAGTCGACGTCGAGGTCGTCGGTGAACGACTTCTCCGGAGTGGCGTCGGCGGGCGTCACGCCGGCCACCTCCTCCAGGATCTCGCCGAGCCCGGCCTGGATCTCCTGGGTGCTGGCCAACGTGGGGTCCTCTCTCTCGGATGGGACGACGGCCCCGGACGGGGACGTCGTCGTCGTCCGGGACCAGGTGTCCCGGGGTCTGGGGGGAGCGGCGCTCCGGAGCGGCGTCACGGGAGGCGCAGCACCTGGCCGGCGAAGGTCAGCCCGGCGCCGTAGCCGAGGACGAGCGCCAGGTCGCCGGATTTCGCCTCGCCGGACTCGATGAGCGCGGACAGGGCCAGCGGGATCGAGGCGGCCGAGGTGTTGCCCGACTGCACGATGTCGCGGGCGATGACCGTCTTCTCGCCGAAGCCGAGCTTCTTGGCCATCGACTCGATGATCCGCAGGTTGGCCTGGTGCGGCGCGAAGACGTCGATGTCGGCGGCGGTCACGCCGGCCCGGTCCATCGCGGCCTGCAGGGTCTCGGTGAGCTTGGTCGTGGCCCAGCGGTAGACGGCCTGGCCGGCCATCGTCATGTGCGGCAGGCCCTCGGGGATGGCGATGGCGGTGTGCTGGTCGCCGTCGCTGCCCCAGGCGACCGGCCCGATGCCCGGCTCGTCGGCCGCGCCGACGACGGCCGCGCCGGCACCGTCGGCGAAGATGACGGCGGTGCCGCGGTCGGTGAGGTCGGTGACGTCGGTGAGCCGCTCGACGCCGACGACCAGGGCGTTGCGCGCGGCCCCGGTGCGGATCGCGTTGTCGACCACGCCGAGGGCGTAGCAGAACCCGGCGCACCCGGCGTTGAGGTCGAAGGCGCCGGGGCGGTTGACGCCCAGCCGGTGGCCTACCTGCGGGCCGATGCCGGGGATCGGCACCCGGAGGCTTGCGCTGGCGACGACGACCATGTCGATCTCGGACGGGGCCAGACCGCTGGCGGCGATGGCCTTGCCGCCGGCCGCGACCGCCATCTCGACGAGGGTCTCGTCCTCGGCGGCCCACCGGCGCTCGGCGATGCCGACGCGGCCCTGGATCCACTCGTCGTTGGTGTCCATCGTCTGGGCGAGCTCGTCGTTGGTGACCCGGCGGCGGGGCCGGTAGGCGCCGATGCCCAGGATGCGGGCGCCGGAAGCACCCTGTGACGGCTTGATGGGGGTCACGCGGAAACCTCCGGGTAGAGCCGGGCGATCGGGTCACCGGCGTCGACGAGGTCGCCGTCGTGCACCAGCCACTCGGCGAGCACGCCGTCGTAGGCGGCGGAGACGTTGACCTCCTCCCGCCGACCGCGGATGCAGCCGAGCGGGGTGCCCGCAGGCAGGTGCGTGCCCTCGTCGATCCGGGCCGGGCTCACCGTCCCGCGGGCTGGGGCGACGACCATGCGCCAGTCGGGGAAGTGCTCGGCCTCGGCCCGGCCGCGCTCGGCGTCGATGAGCTCGCGGGCGCGGTCGAGGTCGGCGGGGCTGCTGATCGCGAGGATCTCGATCCCCGCGCCCTTCCACTCCCGCTTCGCGAGGCCCGCCAGCGCGCCCGCCGGGGGCAGCTCCAGGACCGCGGTGACGCCGAGGTCGCGCATGGTGGCCAGGCAGGCGTCGAACCGCACCGGGCTGGTCACCTGGCTGACGAGGCGAGAGAGCGCCTCGGCGCCCGAGGCGACGGCGGCGCCGTCGGCGTTGGAGAGCAGCAACCGGCTCGGGTCGGCCGGACGCAGCCCCTCGACCAGGCCCTCGAGTTCCTCACGGGCGGGCGCCATGTAGGACGTGTGGAACGCCCCGGCGACCGACAGCGGCATGACCCGGGCCTTGGCCGGCGGCTCGGCCTTGAGCGCGGCCAGCCCGTCCACCGGGCCGGCGACGACGACCTGGCCGCCGCCGTTGTGGTTGGCCGCCGTGAGCCCGTGCCGGTCGAGCGCGCTCTGCAGCTCGTCGGCGTCGCCACCCAGGACGGCGGCCATGCCGGTGGGGGTGAGCGCGCAGGCGGCGGCCATGGCCCGGCCGCGGACGGCGGTGAGCGCGATGGCGGCCTCGACGGAGAGCACACCGGCCAGGGCGGCGGCGGTGAGCTCGCCGACGCTGTGCCCGGTGATGACGACGTCGCGACCGGCGTGCGGCGAGTGCACGACCGGCCCGGGCAGGCCGCCGAGCTCGCGGGCCACGAAGAGGCTCATCGCGACCACAAGCGGCTGCGTGACCGCGGTGTCCTTGATCGCCTCCGCATCACCGGTCGTGCCCAGCGCGAGCAGGTCGGCGCCGGCGATCGCCCCGGCCCAGCGGAAGAAGGGCTCCGCGCCGGGGACGTCGAGCCAGTCGGTCAGCATCCCGGGTTTCTGAGCACCCTGACCCGGGGCGAGGACGGCGAGCACTTCTTCACCCTGCCAGTGATCGGGCTCCGGCGCGGTGGGCTGCGGTACGAAAGCCCACTGGTGATCTTTGTGGGGACCCTCCAACACATGCAGCGAAACAACGACGTGGCAGTGCACTCACTGGTGGGGTTCTCACGGTCGCGCGCTCAGTGCCAGAGGGAGCGGTCCTCGTCGAGGGCGGCCAGGGCGAGTGCGACCTGGAGCGTCCAGCTGCCGCGCGGGTCGGTGGCCGAGAGCCCGGTGAGCTCTGCGGCCCGCTTGAGCCGGTACCGCACGGTGTTGGGGTGCACGAAGATGGCTCGCGCGCTGGCCTCCAGGTTGCCCCCGCTGGTGAGCACCGCGCGCACCGTCTCGAGCACCCCGCCGCCGGCGGCGCGCAACGGCGCCGCCACCCGCTCCTGCAGCGCCGCGCGGGCCAGGGGGTCGCCGTCCAGCGCCCGTTCGGCGAGGAGGGCGTCGGCCGGCACCGGGCGCGGCGCCTCGGGCCACGCCCGGGCGGCGCGCAGGCCGGCGAGCGCGGCCGCCGCGGAGACCCCGGCGCGGCTCAGCCCGTCGACCACGGGGCCGGTGACGACAGGACCGGTGCCGAACTCCTCGCTCACCCGGTCCGGGGCCAGCGCGAGGTCGTGCGTGCCGCCGAGGACGACGACCAGCTGCTCGGCGTGCACGCCGACGAGCACCTCGCAGCGCATCGCCCGTGCCGCGCGACGGACGGCGGCGTGCGGGTCCTCCACGTCGGTGGGCGCCGCGCCCACCACGACGATCGCCGGGGTGGTGGCCGCCCACCCGAGAGCTGCCGCCCGTCCGGACAGCTCGTCGGTGCGCTCCCCGCGCACCAGCGCGTCGACCGCGAGGGCCTCGAGGCGGGCGTCCCAGGCGCCGCGGTTCTCCGCGAAGCTCGCGTAGACGTGCGCGGTGGCGAAGGCGACCTCGCGGCTGAACAGGAGCACCGAGAGGCGCAGCGCCTCCTCGTCACCGGGCTCGGCGACCGAGGCCACCCGCTGCTCGACCACCTCGACGGTGACCTTCACCAGGTCGACGGTCTGCTTCAGCGCCACGGTGCGCGCGAGCTCGCGGGGGGCGGCGCCGAACACCTCGCCGGTCAGCCGCGGCGGACGGCCGGGGCTGCGGCACCACTCCACCAGTGACGCGATGCCGGCCTGGGCCACGAGCGTGACCCAGGAACGCTGGTCGGCGGGCATCGCGCGGAACCAGGACAGCTCCTCGTCCATCCGGGCGACGGCCTGGGTGGCCAGCGACCCGGACGCGCGCTCCAGGCGCCGGAGGGTGGCCTCCGACGGCGGGTGGTTGGTCCCCCGGCTCACCCGGTCAGCGTGTCACGGCATCCGCGGGTGGGGGAGAGTGGACCGGTGAGCGTTCCCCCGGTCGACACCGCGCAGGTCACCCGGGCGCGTGCTCCCGTGCCCGTCTCCCTTGTCGCGGCGACGCTGGCCGGCGTGGCGGTGGTGGTGCTGCTCGGCGCCGGCGTGCACAGCGGCTTCGGACCGCAGTTGCGGCTGGACGCCGCCGTGAGCGAGGCGCTGTACGCCGGCGACGGGCGGGCCCGGGCCCTGGACTGGCTGCTCGAGGCCCTCACCGCTCTGGGCTCGTCGGCGGTGCGGCTGCTGCTGCTCCTTCCCGTGGTCGTGTGGTTGGCGCGCCGCCGGGCCTGGCGGACGATGGCTTGGGCGGTCCTGGCCGCTGGGCTCGTCGCCCCGGTGACAGCGGTGCTCAAGGACCTCTTCGGACGGATCCGCCCACCCTTCGCCGACGGAGGCGCCCGCCTGGAGTCGCTGAGCTATCCCAGCGGGCACTCGTCGGGGATCGTCGCCCTGGTGACCGTCGCCTCGGTGCTGGCCTGGCCGTGGCTCACCGCGACCGCCCGGCGCACCTGGCTGGCGGTCGGCGTGCTGCTGGTCGTGCTCGTCGGGCTCACCCGCATGTGGCTGGGCGTGCACTACCTCTCCGACGTGCTGGGCGGGTGGGCACTCGGGCTCTCCTGGTGCCTGCTCGTGGCCGTCGTCCTCGATGCCCTGCCGGGTGGCCGTGCCGCCCTCCCACCGCGATGAGCGGGCTCGACCAGCGCGTCGTGCTGGCCCCGGAGGACGGCTCGCTGGGCCCGCTGCTGCGGATCGCCGACGACCGGCTGCCGCCCGGGGCCGGCTACGGACGGCACGACCACCGGGCGGTCGACGTCGTCGCCGTCGTCCTGGCCGGGAGCGTGACGCACCGCTGGGCGGCGGACGTTACGGCCGCCGCGGGAGACGTCGCGGTGCTGCGCGCCGGGCGGGGGCTGACCCACGACGAGGTGGCCGGCGACGACGGTGCGCGGGTGCTGCAGTGCTACCTGCGCAGCGCCGATCCCCAGGCGGCCACCGCGCACGAGGTGCGGCGGGCCGCCGACGGCTGGGTGGATCTGCAGCGGTCCGACGCCCGGCTGTGGCTGGGCCGCGCGGAGCCGGGGGAGGAGCCGGCGGTCCCCGACGGGCTCGTGCTGGTGTCCACCGGGTCCGGCATCACCCGGGCCGACGCCGGGCCGCTGCGCGTCGACGAGCCGGCCACGGTGATCGTCTGGCAGGTCGACGCCGGACGACCGTCCTGGGCCGTGTGACAGTGGGGGGCATGCCGACCAGTTCCTCCGACCTGCTCGCCGCCGCGTACTCCGACGCCGACCGGACCATCGAGCTGCGCCGGCAGCTGCACCGGCACCCGGAGATCGGACTGCACCTGCCCAGGACCCAGGCAGCCGTGCTGGAGGCCTTCGCCGAGCTGCCGATCGAGGTGACCACCGGGACGACGACGAGCTCGGTGGTGGGGGTGCTGCGCGGCGCTCGGCCCGGCCCCACCTACCTGCTCCGCGGCGACATGGACGCCCTGCCCGTGCACGAGGACAGCGGGCTGCCCTTCGCCTCCGAGGTGCCCGGCGCCATGCACGCCTGCGGCCACGACACCCACGTGGCGATGCTGGTCGGCGCGGCCCGGCTGCTGTCGGGGCTGCGCGACGAGCTGGCCGGTCAGGTCGTGTTCATGGCGCAGCCGGGGGAGGAGGGCTTCCACGGCGCCCGCTACATGCTCGACGAGGGCCTGCTCGAGGTCGTGCCCGAGGCGCCGGTCGGCGGGGCCTTCGCCCTGCACGTCTCCTCCACGATGCCCAGCGGCACCGTGAACCTGCGGCCGGGTCCGGTCATGGCCGCGGCCGACCAGTGGCGGATGACCCTGCGCGGGCGCGGGGGACACGCCTCCGAGCCGCACATGGCGGCCGACCCTATCCCGGTGGCGGCCGAGATCGTGCTCGCACTGCAGTCGATGGTGACCCGGCGCGTCGACGTCTTCGACCCCGCCGTCGTCACCGTCGCGCACATCGAGGCCGGGTCGACGAACAACGTCATCCCCGACACGGCGGTGCTGCAGGGGACGATCCGCACCCTGTCGGCGGAGCGGCGGGCCGACGTCGTCGCCTCGGTGCAACGCGTCGCCACCCACGTCGCGGCGGCGCACGAGATGGAGCTGCACTGGGAGCACTTCGAGGGCTACCCGGTGACGGTCAACGACCCCGGGGCCGCGGCCCAGGTGCTGGAGACGGCGGCCGAGCTGCTGGGCCGGCAGGCGAGCGTGCTGATGCCGGCGCCGCTGATGGGCGCGGAGGACTTCTCCTACGTCCTGCAGCGGGTGCCCGGCGTCATGGCCTGGCTGGGCGCCTGCCCGCCCGGCGTCGATGCGGCCACGGCGCCGGCCAACCACTCCAACCTCGTCGTCTTCGACGAGGAGCCGCTGCCGGCCGGTGTGGCGCTCTACGCGCAGATGGCGCTGCAGGCGCTCACCGGCTGACCGGGCGGGGGTTGGGGTCAGGCCGAGGCGCGCCGCACCAGATGCGTCTCGCACACCCGCACCTCGACGTCGGGATCGCCGTCGATCTGGCGCAGCAGCATGTCGGTCATGTGACGGGTCATCTCGGCCAGCGGCTGGGCGACGGTGGTGAGCGGCGGGTCGCACTCGCGCGCGATCGGCGCGTCGTCGAAGCCGACCACCGCCACGTCCTCGGGCACCCGGCGCCCGGCAGCGTGCAGCGTGCGCAGGGCTCCCACGGCCATCGGGTCGGAGGCGACGAAGACCGCGTCGAGATCGGGCACCTGTTCCAGCAACCTGGCCATGCCGCGCGCGCCACCGGCCTCGGTGAAGTCGCCCTCGACGCAGAGCTCACCGCGCGCCTGCAGCCCGGCCTCCTCCAGTGCGGTCCGGTAGCCGGAGAACCGGTCGAGCCCGGCGTTCATGTCATGGCGGCCGGTGACCGTGCCGATCCGAGCGCGCCCCTGCCCCAGCAGGTGCCGGGTGGCCAGCGCTCCGCCGCCGGCGTTGTCCGCATCGACGAAGGACACCGCCCGGCCGTTCTGCGGCCGGCCGAAGAGCACCAGCGGCACGTGCGCCTCGGCGACGATCTCCGGGAGCAGGTCGTCGTTGTGCATGGACATCAGGATCACGCCGTCGACGTGCCCCTGGCGGACGTATCGCCCGGCCTTCTCCTGCTCGCGCTCGTCGCGGGCGGCCAGCAGCACGACGTTGAGCTCGGTGTCGGCCAGAGCGGCCGAGACGCCGCGGACGATGCTGGCGAAGAAGGGGTCGGAGAAGATCTGGGTCTTCGATTCCGACAGCACCAGGGCGATGGTGTCGGTGCGCCGGGTGACGAGGCTGCGTGCCAGCCGGTTGGGGACGTACCGGAGCTGCTCCACCGCCTGGAGGACTGCTTCGCGGGCCTCCGGGCTCACCCGGGGTGAGTCGTTGACGACACGGGAGACCGTGGCGCGGGAGACGCCCGCGAGCTCGGCCACCTCGTCGAGGGTGGGCGAACCGATGCGACCGCCGGTGCTCGTCATGGGCCTCCTCGGGTGCGGACAGGACGTCCATTGTGGACCGCCCCCCTGCCCGCCGGTAGTCATGGTCGTGTTTCCGATTCGTTACTTGACAGTCACTCGCCTCCACGACCACTGTGTCGCCACGCCCGTGAGAGCGTTCTCACACAAGCGGCCCGCCAGAGGGCAGGCGCGCTCGGCGACTTCCACAGGAGGACTGATGTCTGTTTCCCGGAGGCGGAGTGCGGCGCTCGGCGCGGCCGTTGCCGTCAGCCTGCTTGCCGCCGGCTGCGGCGGTGGCGACGACGGCGGGGGCGGGGGTGGGGGCAGCTACGACCCCGACGCCCCGGTGACGTTGACCGTCGGCACGTTCGGGACGTTCGACTTCGACAACGCGGGCCTGTAC
>NZ_POQU01000030.1 GCF_002938425.1 Blastococcus atacamensis
GGCGAGCGCGGTCCAGGCCTGGTGGCAGGCCAACGCCGAGGTGATCGGGCCGGACCCCGACCTCCTCCTCCCGGGCCAGGTCCTGCGCCCGCCCCGACTCTGACCGATCACCCGCCCCACGCTGCAGGGAGCTCCCGATGACCGCACCGACCCGCACGGCTCCGCCTCCGGCCTCCCCGGCACTCCGGCCGACCGTCGTCCCGACGCCGCAGCCTCCGCTGGAGCCGCGACCGGCGCTGCGCCTGGTCCAGCCCGGCCGCCTGATCCCGCGCCCGGCGCACCGGCCCGGCCCCCCGCCGCGGCAGGCCATCGCGGCGATGCCGGCCGACGAGTTCGGTCCCGTCCGCTCTCCGCGCGCCGACCTGCCCCCCGCGGTCGAGGCCGGGCACCGCCTCGTCCGGACGACCCTCGAGGCACTCGCCGGCCGGCGCCCCCTGACGCACGTGCGCGACCTGACCTCCCCGGGCGTCTTCGCCGCACTCACCGCGGGACGCCGCCCCACCTGGTGCACCGCGAGCGGCGCCCCGCTGGTCGTCGGGCGGATCCGCGTCTGCGAGCCCGTCGACGGGGTGGCCGAGATCAGCGCGGTGGCCCACCGCGGTGGGCGGGCGCACGCCGTCGCCGCCCGGCTCGAGGGAATCGACGGGCGCTGGCGCTGCACCGCCCTCCAGGTGGGCTGAGGCCGGTGACGAGAGGGCCCCTGTCGACGGGATCGGCAGGGGCCCTCTCGGTCAGACGGGTGCGGCTACGCGCCGGCAGCCCCGTGGCACTGCTTGAACTTGCGGCCCGACCCGCAGGGGCAGGGAGCGTTGCGCGGCGTCTCCTTCGAGCCCACCACGGTCGCGCTCTTCGCCGCCTTGGCCTTGCCACCCTCCGCCGGTGAGGCGTCGAGGCTCGGCGCGGAGTAGGTCAGGTTCTCCTGCGCCCGGCGCGGCGCCTCGAGCCCCTTGACCGACAGCGCCGGCCCGGTTCCCGTGGGCGCCGGCTCGGGGGCCGGCTTCTCCAGGGAGGGAGCCGCCGGAGCAGGAGCCGCCTCGGGGGTGGACCGGCGGGCGGTGGCCGCCGCGGCCGTGCCGGCGGTGGCGGTGGCCGCCGCGGCCGTGCCGGCGGTGGCCGTGGCAGCCGCGGCCTGGCGGGCCAGGACCTTCGCCGTCCCCGCCTGCGCGGCGGCCAGCGCCTTGGCCTCGGCCTCGTCCTGCTTGGCCTTGGCCTCGGCCTCCTGCTCCTCCTTGGACTTGACCTCGAGATTGAACAGGAAGCCGACCGACTCCTCCTTGATGCCGTCGAGCATCGCCACGAACATGTCGTAGCCCTCGCGCTGGTACTCCACGACCGGGTCGCGGTTGGCCATCGCGCGCAGGTGGATACCGGCCCGCAGGTAGTCCATCTCGTAGAGGTGCTCGCGCCACTTGCGGTCCATCACCGAGAGCAGCACCCGGCGCTCCAGCTCGCGCATGACCTCCGCGCCGAGCGTCGACTCGCGCTGCTCGTACGCGCGGTGCACGTCGTCCAACAGCGCCTGCTTCAGCAGCTCGGGGGTGAGGTCGGTCTGCTCGCCGCCGGCCTGCTCGACGAGCTCGTCCACGGTGATGCCCACCGGGTAGAGGGCCTTGAGCGCGGTCCACAGCTGGTCGAGGTCCCAGTCCTCGGCGTACCCGGTCTCGGTCGCGCCGTCGGCGTAGGCGCCGATGACGTCGTCGACCATGGTCCGCACCTGCTCGTGCAGATCGGCGCCGTCGAGCACCTTGCGGCGCTCGTCGTAGATGACCGTGCGCTGCCGGTTGAGGACCTCGTCGTACTTGAGGACGTCCTTGCGGACCTCGTGGTTCTGCTGCTCGACCTGGGTCTGGGCCGACAGGATCGCCCGGGTGACCATCTTGGACTCGATGGGCTGGTCGTCGGGCACGCGCAGGGTGTTCATCATCGACTCGAGCATCGGGCCGTTGAACCGGCGCATGAGGTCGTCACCGAGGGAGAGGTAGAACCGCGACTCCCCCGGGTCGCCCTGCCGGCCCGATCGACCGCGCAGCTGGTTGTCGATGCGCCGGCTCTCGTGCCGCTCGGTGCCGAGCACGTACAGGCCCCCGGCCTCGGAGACCTCCTCGTGCTCGGCCTTGACCTGCGCCTTGGCCGCCGCCAGCGCCTCGTCCCAGGCGGCCTCGTACTCCTCCGGCGTCTCCGACGGGGAGAGACCGCGGGCCCGCAGGTTCTCGTCGGCGATGAACTCGGCATTCCCGCCGAGCTGGATGTCCGTGCCGCGTCCGGCCATGTTGGTGGCCACCGTGACCGCACCGGGACGGCCGGCCTGCGCGATGATCGACGCCTCCCGCGCGTGGTTCTTCGCGTTCAGCACCTCGTGCGGGATGCCCCGCTTGAGCAGGTACTTCGCCAGGATCTCGGACTTCTCGACGCTGGCGGTGCCCACCAGGACCGGCTGGCCGGCCTCGTGCCGCTCGGCGATGTCGTCGACGACGGCGTCGAACTTCGCCTTCTCCGTCTTGTAGATGACGTCGGAGCGGTCCATGCGGACCATCGGGCGGTTCGTCGGGATCGGGACGACCCCGAGCTTGTAGGTCTGGTTCAGCTCGGCGGCCTCGGTCTGGGCCGTTCCGGTCATCCCCGACAGCTTCTGGTAGAGCCGGAAGTAGTTCTGGAGGGTGATCGTGGCGAGCGTCTGGTTCTCGTCCTTGATCTTCACCTTCTCCTTGGCCTCGATGGCCTGGTGCATGCCCTCGTTGTAGCGGCGCCCGGCCAGCACGCGGCCGGTGAACTCGTCGACGATGAGGACCTCACCGTTGCTGACGATGTACTGCTGGTCCTTCTTGAACAGCTCCTTGGCCTTGAGCGCGTTGTTCAGGTAGCCGATGAGCGGGGTGTTGACCGCCTCGTAGAGGTTCTCGATGCCGAGCTGGTCCTCGACGAACTCCACACCCTCCTCGGTGACGGCGACCGTGCGCTTGGCCTCCTCCACCTCGTAGTGCACGTCGCGCTTCATCAGCGGCACGATGCGGGCGAACTCGAGGTACCACTTGCCGGCCGTCTCGGCCGGGCCGCTGATGATCAGCGGGGTGCGGGCCTCGTCGATGAGGATCGAGTCCACCTCGTCGACGATCGCGAAGTGGTGACCGCGCTGCACGAGATCGGCCTTGCTCCAGGCCATGTTGTCGCGCAGGTAGTCGAAGCCGAACTCGTTGTTCGTGCCGTAGGTGATGTCCGCGGCGTAGTGCGCACGGCGCTCCGCCGGGGTCTGGCCGGACAGGATCGTCCCCACCGACAGGCCGAGGAACCGGTGCACCCGGCCCATCCACTCGGCGTCGCGCTTGGCCAGGTAGTCGTTGACCGTGACGACGTGCACGCCCTCGCCGGTCAGCGCGTTGAGGTAGGCCGGCAGGACACCGGTGAGCGTCTTGCCCTCACCGGTGCGCATCTCGGCGATGTTGCCGAGGTGCAGGGCGGCGCCGCCCATCAGCTGTACCCGGAAGTGCCGCTGCCCGAGCGTGCGGGTGGCCGCCTCGCGCACGACGGCGAACGCCTCGGGCAACAGCGCGTCGAGGGAGTCCCCGTCGGCATGCCGCTGCTTGAACTCGTCGGTCAGAGCACGCAGCTCCGCATCGGAGAGGTCCGTGTAGTCGTCGGCCAGCGACTCGACCGCATCCGCGATCTTGGACAGCCGTCGGACGAGCTTGCCCTCACCGGCACGGAGGATCTTCGAGAACACCACGTGCCCCAGCGTAGGCGGCGCAGCCCCGAGTGCGGTCTCCCCGACCGTCCACGGCACCACGCGCCCCATCCGTACGCTGCACCGATGGCGCGCGACCTCTCCGATCCCGGCCCCGGTCTGCTGGAGTTCCTCACCGAGCGGCACCTCGCGACGCTGACCACGCTGCGCCCCGACGGGACACCTCACGTCGTGCCGGTCGGCGTCACCTACGACGCGGGCACGCGCACCGCCCGGGTGATCACCTCCGGCACGTCGGCGAAGGCGAGGCACGTCCGCGGCGGGCAGGCCCGCGTCGCCGTCTGCCAGGTCGACGGTCGCCGCTGGGCCACGCTGGAGGGGACGGCGGTGGTGCGGGACGACGCCGCGTCCGTGGCCGACGCGGTCGACCGGTACGCGCAGCGGTACCGCCAGCCGCGGGAGAACCCGGCGCGGGTGGTCATCGAGATCTCGGTGGACCGGATCCTCGGCAACGCCTGAAGCACCGCGCCGGCAGCCGAGCAACGGCGCTGTCCGGCCGGTCGACCGGCGGCTGCGCGGGGCGCGGCCAGGAGCCGCGCCCCGCCCGGTCAGACGGTCGCCGGCTGCGGCACCTCCGTCGACGACGGCGCGGCGCCGTCCTGCGACACGGGTGCCAGCCTGATCAGGCCGTAGTCGTAGGCGTGCCGGCGGTAGACGACCGTCGGCTGGCCGGTGTCGGCGCACTGGAAGAGGAAGAAGTCGTGGCCGACCAGCTCCATCTCGTGGAGCGCCTGGTCCACGGTCATGGGAGTCGCCGGGTGGTGCTTCTCCCGCACGACCTGGCCGGGCAGGTGCTCGTCGAGATCGGTGACCTGCGGGCCGGTGGACAGCTCGCGGTCCCGTTCCAGCTGCGCCTCGATGGCGAGCTCGGGTGCACCGGCGTCCAGCGCGGAACCCGGCACGCGGACGCTGTCCGGTGTCCGGCGGCCGTGGTGGACCCGGCGGCGGTCGGCCGCGCGGCGCAGGCGGTTGTCCAGCTTGCCGGAGGCGAGGTCGAGCGCGGCGTAGAAGTCGGGCCCGCAGGCCTCGGCGCGGACGACGGGGCCCTTGCCCCTCAGCGTGATCTCCACCCGTTGGCAGTTGGCCGACTGGCGGGGGTTCTTCTCGTGGAAGAGTTCCACGTCGATGCGCGAGAGCTTGGTGTCGAACCGCTCCAGCTGACCGACTTTGTCCTCCACGTGCTGGCGGTAGTGCTCGGGAACTTCGACGTTACGACCACGGACCACGATCTCCATGAGACCTCCCGGTTGGGACGGGCATTGGTCGCTTCGACGCTAGTCGCAACTCCCCTGTCCCGACAGTCGATCGTGATGGCCGGGAGGGACGTTCCGGACCCGGTACCGCGGGGACCCGGTGACGCCCGCCGCCGATGCCGCGGAGGGCCGCGGAGTAGCGGCCACGACCGCCGCGAGCACCGGTCCTCCGCCCTCCGGGACACGCTGCTCGAGCACCGCCGCGGCGGCGCACAGGGTGGCGCCGGTGGTCACGACGTCGTCGACGAGCACCAGCAGCGCAGCCTCGGGAGGACGACCGCCCCCGGGGTCCGCAGCGAAGGTCCCGGCCAGGTTCGCCCGGCGCTGAGCCGCGGTCAGCCCGGCGGAATCGCGCACCCTCCCACGTCGGCGGAGCAGCCGGCGCTGCTCGGCGACCACTCCCTCCGCGCGCAGCACGGCCACCGCCCGGAGGGTCAGTTCGCGCACGTGGTCCCGGCCCCGTGCGGCCAGCGCCGCCCGGGACGCGGGGACCGGCACGAGGACCACCGGCCCCGCTCCGGGGACCCCGGTGCGCACGGCGGCCACGGCCAGGGCCAGGGCAGCGCCCAGCGGGCGGGCCAGCTCCGCGCGACCGTGCTCCTTGAACGCGTTGACCACCGGCCGCACGGCGCCCGCGTAGGCGCCGGCGGCCACCGTCGGCGGGAACCCGGGCGGGAACCGGCGGGGCTGGGCCAGCCTCGGCACGGTGAGCAGGACGGCGCACCGCGGACAGAGACTCCGACCCGGCACCCCGCACCCCGCGCAGGTGCGGGGCAGCACGAGGTCGGCGAGCACCGGGAGCAGACCCATCCGGTCAGCGTGCCCCCCATGCGCCCGCGCCGACGCCGTGCACGGCGACCTGTGGACACGTGGCCCCCGGAAGGACCCCGTCCCTCCCGCCGCTCGCAGGCTCACGGCGAGCCTTCGGACGGGGCCGGACGACGCCTGCCGGGATTCCTTCCTCAGAGCGGGTAGAACGGCGCCCCACCGGTGAGCGGCTCCGCTCCCCGCACCAGCGTCGTCCAGGTGCCGCCGGCCAGCTGCCACACGGTGTCGCCGGCGCTCACCAGCGCCCGCCGCGTGGGCGCCACCGCCAGCGCCGTGGGCTGGCTGGGCAGGCCGGACGTGCTGATCCGCGTGAGGCCCCAGCCGTCCACCCCGACCGAGTAGGGCACGATCCGGTCCCGGCTCTCGTCGCCGGCGAGCACCATCAGGCTGCTGCTGTCCCGCCAGCCGACGTCGATGACCTGGGCCAGCGTCGGAGCTGCCTCCCGGAGGTCCCGCAGCACGACCGCGCCGTCCGCGGGCGATCGCACGACGGTGCCCACGTAGAGCCGCCGTCCTTCCGGTCCGTCGACGACGACGGCCGCCCGCACCCCGTCGGGTGACAGCTGCAGCACCTCGGTGCGGCCCAGGCCGGCCAGCGTGGGCGCGGTGACCTGCTGCGGCGGGGCCCCCGCGGGCACGCGCGTCACCGTCACGCCGTCCTGCACGACCCAGGCCTCGGCGCGGGTCCCGGGCACCGTCGGCGCGCTGAGCGAGGCGCCGGAGAGCACCGGGGAGAGCGCTCCGTCGTACGGACCGGCCAGGAGCGTCGCGCCGGCCCCTTCCGGGCGCACCCCGGTCAGGAACGACAGCTGCCCGGTCCGTGGGTCGGCGGCGACCGCGGCACTGACCAGGCCGTAGGCACCCTCCCCTGCCGGTCCGGGCGTGGCCCGGCCCTCGGTCGCCGTGCGCAGCGCGCCCGCGTCCAGGTAGTGGCCCACGCCGTCGATCGGCACGGCGTCGGGATCGAACGACGCCCAGTCCTCGACGGTCTGCCTCTGGGGGATCCGCTCCGGTGACACCGGCTCGCCGTCCACGATGACGACGACGTCGCTGATCCGGCCGTTTCCGAGCTGCTGCAGCGACCAGACGAGCTGCGGGCACACCTGGTCCAGCAGCGGGGAGTCGGCGGGCAGGCCGGTCAGCTCCACGGTCGCCGTGCCGTCCTCGACCACCACCGACCGGCCCAGCTGCACACCGCCCAGCGGGTTGGAGACCCCGGCGGCCAGGGCCGACGACGGTCCGCCCAGCAGCCGCTCGACCAGCGTGGTGGGCTGCGCGTCGCCGTCGATCAGGTAGCGCGGATCGGGGACCACCCGCGAGGCGGTCGGGTCGAGGAAGTAGGCCTGCACCTCGTCGTAGAGCCGTTGGAAGTCCGGCTCGAGCATGATCAGGCCGTCGGGGGGATCGCTGATCCGCCACTCGCCGTCCACCTGCTGGAGACGGAACTCGCGGGTGAAGATCCCCCGCCCGGCGACGGTGAACACGCCTCTCGGGTCCACGGTGCCGATCAGGTTGGCCGTGATGGACACGGTTCCGGCGTCGGTGGTGACGATGGCGTAGTCGGTGCCGATCACGCTGATGCCGCTCTCGTCGGACCACGTCCCGGCCGCCTCGGGCACCAGGTGCTGGCGGGCCACCGGGTGCCCACGCGCTGTGCTGGCGGAGGCGTCGATGAACGTGCGCACGACCTCCTCGGCGATGGCGCCCGGCGCAGGCGGCAGCGGCTCGATGCCCACGGACTCCGTCGGCCGGGCCTGCGCCTGCGGGATCTCCACCGTCGGCGAGCTCGTCGGCACCGTGGAGCAGGAGGCCAGCGGGAGCACCACCGCGAGGAGGGCGACCGCCAGTGCCCGGGGCCGGCTCACCGGGACACCCCGGGTCGCCGCAGCCGCACCGGGCGCAGCGGCAGGGGCGAGCTGGTCAGGTCGGTGCCGGCCACCAGCGGCAGGGTGAGGCGGAACTGCGCGCCGGCACCCGGCTGGCCCCACACCTGCAGCCATCCGCCGTGCAGGCGGGCGTCCTCCAGGCTGATCGAGAGCCCCAGCCCACTGCCGCCCACGGTGCGCACCCGCGAGGGATCGGCCCGCCAGAACCGGTCGAAGACGTGCTGCGCCTCCCCCGCGCTGAGCCCCACGCCGTGGTCGCGGACCGTCACGGCCGCGGCCGATCGGTTGGCGGCGAGGGTGATCTCCACCGGGTGACCGGCACCGTGCTCGATGGCGTTGCCGACCAGGTTGCGCAGGATCCGCTCGACGCGGCGCGCGTCGGTCTCGGCGAGGACGCTCTCGGAGGGCAGGGAGACCTGCAGCTCGCAGTCGTGCCGCTGCGCCAGGGCGCCCATCCGGTCGACCACCCGCCCGACCAGCAACCCGAGGTCGGTCGGCGCGGCGTCCAGGACCGCGGCGCCGGCGTCGTACCGGCTGATCTCCAGGAGGTCGGTCAGCAGGGCCTCGAAGCGGTCGAGCTCGGTGTGCAGCAGCTCCGCCGACCGGGCCACGTGCGGGGCGAAGTCCTGGCGCGACTCGTGCAGCACCTCCGCGGCCATCTGCACGGTCGTGAGCGGCGTGCGCAGCTCGTGGGACACGTCGGAGGTGAACCGCTGCTGCAGCTGGGACAGACCCTCCAGCTGGGTGATCTGCCGCTGCAGGCTGTCGGCCATGGCGTTGAAGCTGGTCGCCAGCCGGGCCAGGTCGTCCTCGCCGCGGACGGCCATGCGTTCCTCCAACTGGCCCTCCGCCAGCCGTTGCGCCGTTCCTGCCGCCCGCCGGACGGGATCGACGACCAGCCGGGTCACCAGCACGGCGATCCCGACGACGAGCAACGTCAGCGCCACACCGCTGATGACCACGGTGCTGCGGATCAGCGACAGGCTCTCCTGCTCCTGCTGCAGCGGGAAGGAGTAGTACAGCTCGATCCGGTCGGGCGCCTGCGGGTCGCCCAGCACCGGGGCGCCGACCAGGAGGGTGGGCCGCTCGGTGCCCGAGGCATCGGCGACGACGTCGTACTTCGAGGCCTGGCTGCCGCCGTCGACCGCCGCCCGCAGCTCCTGCGGCAGCGCCTCGTACAGCGGGCGCCGGGTGGTGGTCGCCCGGTCCGGGTTGCCCGGCCGGTAGACCATGACGACGTCGAAGTCACCGGCGGCTCCGCCGCGCTCGAGCAGGTTGTTCACCGTCCGGGTCAGCGTGGAGCGGACGCTGGCGGCGTCCCCGGTGGCGATGCCGGTGACCTCGCTCTGGGCGTAGACGACGCCGGCCTGGACCTGGTCGATGGCGGCCTGGCGCTTGACGTCGAGCAGCTGGTCCCGGATCTGGCTGAACAGCACCAGGCTGACGATCACGACGACCGTGCCGGCGACGACGGTGGTGATGGCGCCGATCCGCACCTGGAGCGAGGAGCGCCACGTGTGGAGCGCCTGCGCCACCAGCCGGCGGCTGCCGCGGCGGAGCCTCCGCCGTGCGCGGACCGCGCGCCGCCGCAGACCCCGCTGGATCCGGCGCAGCTCGGTGCCGCGCGAGCGCACCGGTGCCGTGCCGACGGTCGGTTCCACGCCGGTACCCGACTCGGGTGCGCGGGTGGCGGTCACTGCCCCATTGTCGGTGACGCTGCGGCCGGAGCGGTGAGCCCACGCCCGCGACGTCCGCTCACGACGCCGGCAGGCCTGCTGACGGCGCCTTGATGTCCGCTCAAGCGGGCCCGGCCTTGTAGCCGACCCCGCGGACGGTGAGCACCACCTCGGGCTTCTCGGGGTCGCGCTCGACCTTGGCCCGGAGCCGCTGCACGTGCACGTTGACCAGGCGGGTGTCCGCGGCGTGCCGGTAGCCCCACACCTGCTCGAGCAGGAGCTCGCGGGTGAAGACCTGGCGCGGCTTGCGGGCCAGCGCCACCAGCAGGTCGAACTCCAGCGGGGTGAGGGCGATCTGCGCGCCGTCCCGCGTTACCTGGTGCGCGGGGACGTCGATCTGCACGTCGCCGATGCTCAGGTTCTCGGCCTGCCCGGTCTCCCCGCGACGCAGCTGCGCTCGCACCCGGGCGACCAGCTCCACCGGCTTGAACGGCTTGGTCACGTAGTCGTCGGCGCCCGCCTCCAGCCCCTGGACGACGTCGATCGTGTCGCCCTTGGCGGTGAGCATGACGATCGGCACGGTCGACTGCTGGCGGATGTCCTGGCAGATCTGCAGACCGTTGCGGCCGGGCAGCATCAGATCCAGGAGCACCAGGTCCGGTCGGGTCTGCTGGAAGACGCCGACCGCCCGGTTGCCGTCGGAGACGAACGCCGGTTCGTACCCCTCCCGGCGAAGCACGATGCCCAGCATCTCGGCGAGGGCGGCGTCGTCGTCGACGACCAGGACACGGCCGCGAGCGGGCCCGTTCTGGGGAGCGGTGGGTGGCACGGCGACCATTCTGCGCTGATCAGGCAAGAACGTGTCCCACCCGCCCGGGTGAGATCACGTGGCAACCCGTCCCGGTGCCGAGGCATGGGAAGCTTTACCTGCGTTTTGGGCCCCGAAACGCAGGTAAAGCTTCCCATGCCTGGGGCTCAGTAGCGGTAGTGGTCGCTCTTGTACGGCCCCTCGACCGGCACGCCGATGTAGTCGGCCTGCACCTTGCTGAGCTCGGTGAGCTTGACGCCCAAGGCGTCGAGGTGCAGCCGGGCCACGTGCTCGTCGAGCTTCTTGGGCAGCACCGTGACGCCGGGAGTCTTGCCCTCGTAGGCGGCGCGGTTGTTCCACAGCTCGATCTGGGCCAGCACCTGGTTGGAGAACGAGGCGCTCATGACGAAGCTGGGGTGCCCGGTGGCGTTGCCGAGGTTCAGCAGCCGGCCCTCGGACAGCAGGATGATCGTGTGGCCGTCGGCGAACCGCCACTCGTCGACCTGCGGCTTGATCGTCGTCCGGGTGATCCCGGGGGTGCGGGCCAGTCCGGCCACGTCGATCTCGTTGTCGAAGTGCCCGATGTTGCCGATGATCGCCTGGTGCTTGGTCATCCCGAGCTGCTCGGCCGAGATGATGTCCTTGTTGCCGGTGGCCGTGATGATGATGTCGGCCTTGCCGATGACCTCGTCGAGCGTGGTCACCTCGTAGCCGTGCATCGCCGCCTGCAGGGCGTTGATCGGGTCGATCTCGGTGACGATGACGCGGGCGCCCTGGCCGCGGAGTGACTCCGCGCAACCCTTGCCGACGTCGCCGTAGCCGCAGACGACGGCGACCTTGCCGCCGATCATGACGTCGGTGGCGCGGTTGATCCCGTCGATCAGGGAGTGCCGGCAGCCGTAGAGGTTGTCGAACTTGCTCTTGGTGACCGAGTCGTTGACGTTGATCGCCGGGAAGAGCAGCCGGCCGTCGCGGGCCAGCTCGTACAGGCGCATGACGCCGGTGGTGGTCTCCTCGGTCACGCCGGTGATGCCCTGGCCGATGCGCGTCCAGTAGCCGCCGTCCTCGGCGAGCGTGCCGCGGAGGGTCTCGAGGATGACGCCGTACTCCTCGGAGTCGGACTCCGTGGTGTCGGGGACGACGCCGTCGGCCTCGAAGCGGGTGCCGAGGTGGATCAGCAGCGTGGCGTCGCCGCCGTCGTCGAGGAGCATGTTCGGGCCGACGACCTCGCCGGCCTCGTCCCGGAACTCGAACAGCCGCTGGGTGCACCACCAGTACTCGGGCAGCGTCTCACCCTTCCAGGCGAACACCGGGACGCCGGCGGGCTGCTCGGGGCTGCCGTCGCCGACGACGATCGCCGCGGCGGCGTGGTCCTGGGTGGAGAAGATGTTGCAGCTGACCCAGCGGACGTCGGCGCCGAGCGCGGTGAGCGTCTCGATCAGGACGGCGGTCTGCACGGTCATGTGCAGCGAGCCGGCGATGCGGGCGCCGGCCAGCGGCTGCGCGTCGCCGTACTCGGCGCGCAGGGCCATGAGGCCGGGCATCTCGTGCTCGGCGAGCTGGATCTCCTTGCGGCCGAACGGCGCGAGGGAGAGGTCGGCGACCTTGAAGTCGCCGTCGGTCAGCGTGCGGGTGCCAGTGCTGGCGGTCATGTCGCTCCAGTGTCCGCGCCCGGCCGGGAGCCGGCGGGCGCTGCGGGGTCGTCCGGGAGAGCGAGCATGCCGAGGCTTCGGCGGGGCTCGTGCCGTGGCCCAGTTTAGACGCGCGGCCCCGTCAGGGCGTCCGCCTCGCCCCGGACAGGTCGGGCACGACCTGTCCCGGCACGGCACCCCCTGCCGGCGTCACGTGTCGCAGCCGATGCCGTCCCGGTCGCGGTCGAGGTGCGTTCCGTATCCCGGCTGCCCCTGCCGGATGGGTGCCGCGCCCGCGGCCCGGGCGGCGTCGCAGTTCTTGTAGTAGACCGACGACGGTTCGGGCGCAGGAGCGGGTGCGGGCGCAGGTGCGGGTGCAGGTGCGGGTGCAGGTGCCGGGCGCGGCGCCGGAGCGGGCGCCGGCTTCGGCGCAGGGGCCGGAGCAGGCGCGGGGGTCGGCGCGCGCTCGGGCAGCGTCGCCACCACGCCGCCGGGCAGCGGCTCACCCGGGCAGGTGCTGAGCACCGTGGCCATCGTGTTCTTCTCCGCCTGGGTGACCCACACCTCGTAGGTGACCTTCACGGCCACCTGCCGGGCGACGTAGGCGCAGCGGTAGGAGGTCGCCGGTGGCAGCCAGGTGGCGGCGTCGCCGTCGCCCTTCTGCATGTTCAGCGGCCCGTCGACGGCGAGCAGGTTCAGCGGGTCGTTGGCGAAACGGACGCGCTGATCGGTCGACCAGCCCTGCGCGCCCTTCTGCCAGGCGTCGGACAGGGCGACGACGTGGTCGATCTGGACCGCTTCGCTGGTGCCCTGGCCGCGCGTGAAGGCGATGCGGCGACCCGAGTAGGGGTCGGCCAGCGAGCCGGTCAGCACCACGCAGTTGCGCGTGCCGGCCTTGTAGGTCTCGCCGGTCAGGTCCCGGGTGAGCACGTCGTTGCGGGTGTCGCAGCCGTTCCGGTCGGTGTCCACCCAGCCGGAGCCGAAGAGGTCGCGGTCGTAGCCGGTGCGCGGCGCCCGCCCCTTCACCTCGAGGGCCGCCAGGGCCGCCAGCGCCGAGGTCGGCGCGGCGGACCCGACGACGGCCTCGGCGCTGGTGGGGTTCAGCACTCCGGCGGCCCTGGCGATCCGGTCCGCCTCGACGGCCGCCTCGGCCGTCTCCTGCTCGGCCAGCGCCGCGTCGGCCGCCGCCGCTGCTGCCTCGATCTCCGCCTGGCTGAGCGTGGGCTCAGCCGTCTCGTCGGCGTCCCGCGTCTCCGCCGCGGTGGTCGAACCCGCCTCCTCGGCCGGCGGCAGGGTGCCGCCGCCGACGGCCGCGGCCACCAGGCCGGCGACGGCGACGACGACGGCGGCCCGCCGGGTGGCGATGAACGCCCACCGGGCCCGGCCGGTCACCACGGCCCCCAGGCCCACCAGCAGGAGCACGACGCCGAGCGCGATCAGCGCGCCGGCCAGCCCGTCGGACGCCGCCCCCGCCAGGACGAGGACGGCGGTGACGGCAGCCACCACCAGGAGGACGGTGCGGCGCGGACGGACGGCGGGCTCAGCGAACACGGGCACCCCAGATGCGAGACGGCGACGTCTGGCACGGTAGGCCGCCTGGGCGCTGCGGATCGCGCACGACGGGCACCCGGGTCACGAGTGTCAGGTGGGGTTCGGAGCACCGGGCACGTGAGCGGGGCCACCCGCAGGCCGATAACCTCCTCCCGAGCAGCCGCCCGCGTCAGCGTCGGGAGCGGCAACGGGCCACCGGCCGGTCGGACGCGTCTCACGACCGGCGCAGATCGGAGCGGACGACCATGACCTCGGCACAGCAATCCACCCGCCATCCAGCGGCGGCCCACGAGACGGCGATCGTCGAGGAGCCGGCCACCATCGGGGCCGGCACCCGGGTGTGGCACCACGCGCACGTGCGCACCGGCGCGACGATCGGCGCCGGGTGCGTGATCGGCAAGAACGTCTTCGTCGACGCGGGCGCCGTCGTGGGCGACCGCTGCAAGATCCAGAACAACGTCTCGGTCTACAACGGCGTGACGCTGGGATCCGACGTGTTCGTCGGACCGAGCGCGGTGTTCACCAACGACCTGCGACCGCGGGCCGCGTCCGCCGACTGGTCGATCACGCCGACCGTCGTCCAGGACGGCGCCTCGATCGGCGCCAACGCGACCATCGTCTGCGGCACGGTGCTCGGCACCTCCTGCATGATCGCGGCCGGCTCGGTCGTGACGCGGGACGTGGCACCCAACCAGGTGGTCGCGGGCAACCCCGCCCGGCACCACGGCTGGGTGTGCGCCTGCGGAGAACTGATCAGCCGGGACGCGGAGCGCCCCGAGGACCCCATCTGTGACCGGCACCGGGCCGGCGCACCCGACGACCGGACGGCAGAGGCATGACAGCCACCCAGATCCCCATCTCCGTGGTCGCCATCGGCGACGAAGAAGAGCAGCTCGTCCTCGAGGTCCTCCGCTCGGGCCGGCTGGCCCAGGGCCCGAAGGTCGAGGAGCTCGAGCGCCGCTTCGCGGCAGCCCACGACGTCGAGCACGCCATTGCCGTGAACAACGGCACCACCGCGCTGGTGGCGACGCTGCAGGGCCTCGGCATCGGGCCGGGCGACGAGGTGATCACCACCCCGTTCAGCTTCGTGGCCACGCTGAACGCCATCCTCGAGACCGGCGCCACCGCGCGCTTCGCCGACATCGGTGACGACTTCTGCCTCGACCCCGCCGCGGTCGAGCCCCTGCTGGGCGACCGGACCCGAGTGGTCATGCCCGTCCACCTGTACGGGCTGCCGGCCGACCTGCCCCGGTTCGACCAGCTCACCCGCGACCGGGGGCTCGCCCTCGTCGAGGACTCCGCCCAGGCGCACGGCGCTCGCATCGACGGCCGCTCGGTGGGCTCCTTCGGCGCCGGCTGCTTCTCCTTCTACGCCACGAAGAACGTCATGTGCGGCGAGGGCGGCATGATCACGACCAACGACGCGGCCCTCGCCGACCGCATCCGGGTGCTGCGCAACCAGGGCATGCGCGCCCAGTACGAGTACGAGGTGCCCGGCCACAACTACCGCCTCACCGACCTGCAGGCCGCCATCGCGCTGCCTCAGCTGGGCCGACTGGCCCAGATCAACGAGGCCCGCCGCAGCAACGCCGCATACCTGTCCGAGCACCTCCGCGACGTCCCGGGACTCCGGCTGCCGGAGGTCCCCGCCGGACGCGAGCACGTCTTCCACCAGTACACCGTCCGCGTCACGGCGGAGGCGAGCGTGGACCGCGCGGGCTTCGTGGCGGCGCTCGGCGAGCGCGGCGTCCGGGCCGGTATCTACTACCCCCGGCTGATGCACGACTACGACTGCTACCGGGAGCACCCCCGGGTGGTCGTCGACGAGACCCCGGTCGCCCTCCAGGCCGCGGCCGAGGCGGTCTCGCTCCCCGTCCACCCGCAGCTGAGCGGCGCGGACCTCGAGCGCATCGTCGCGGCCGTCACCGAGGTGCTCCGGTGACCCGCGTCGCCGTCGTCGGCGCCGGGATCATGGGCGCCAACCACGCCCGCGTCCTGCACCGCTCCCGCTCCGACCTCACGCTCATCGTCGACCCCGACGAGCGGCGCGGGCGGGCGCTGGCCGACTCCGTCGGCGCCGCCTACAGCTCATCCCTCGACGCCGTGCCCGAGCACGCCGATGCGGCGATCGTGGCCGGTCCCAGCGAGCTGCACGCCGAGATCGGCATTCCACTGCTCGAGGCCGGTCTCGACGTCCTCATCGAGAAGCCGATCGCCATGAACGTGGCTGACGCCGACGACCTCATCAAGACGGCGAGCGCTCGCGACCGGATCCTCATGGTCGGGCACATCGAGCGCTTCAACCCGGCCGTGCTCCAGCTCGACGGGCTGATCCAGGACCCGCTGCACATCGAGCTGACGCGGATGGGGCCGTTCTCCCCGCGCGTCAGCGCCGACGTCGTGCTCGACCTGATGATCCACGACCTGGAGCTGGCCCTCGCCATCTCCGGCTCGGAGGTCGTGCGGGTGGAGGGCATCGGGCTCAAGGAGCGGACCGAGTCGCTGGACCTGGCGACCGCGCTGCTGCAGTTCCGCAACGGGGTGACCGCCACGGTGACGGCCAGCCGGATCGGTCAGCCCAAGATCCGCCGGATCGAGCTGACCCAGCGGGCGAACTTCCTCACCGTCGACCTGATCCGCCAGGACGTCGAGATCCGCCGGGTCGACCACAACGAGTTCCTGTCCGAGGGCGGCGCGCGGTACCGCCAGACCGGCATCGTCGAGATCCCGTTCCTCGACCACCAGGGCGAGCCGCTCGCGCTCGAGCTCGCGGAGTTCCTGGGCTGCGTGGCCGAGCGCCGCCAGCCGCGGGTGACCGGCCTGCAGGGACGCCGGGCTCTCGAGCTGGCGCTGGCCGTGCGCGAGTCGGCTCAGGCCCGCAGCCGCTGACCCGGGCCCCCGACCACTGACGCCGTGCGGCGGCTCGCGACCGGCTACGGCCGGGTCGCGTGCCGCCGTCGGATCCCGAGCAGTCCGACGCCCATCTGCCACACGTCGCCGGGCGTGATCCGGCTGGCGTGGTCGCGGTGCGCCGCCGACAGCCGGACCGGCACCTCCACGGGCACCAGCCCCGAGCGCTCGGCGAGGAAGCACAGCTCCGTCGACAGCAGGTAGCCCCCCTCGCTCAGCTGGGGAGCGATCGAGCGCAGCCAGGCGCCGTCGACGACGAACGTGCCCTGGGGATCGAGCGTCCGCATGCCCAGGACCACCCGGCGCAGCAGCCAGAAGCCGCCGGTGAGCACTCGGCGGAGCAGCCCGCGGTCCACGTCGGAGTCGCGGTGCCCCTTCGAGCCGATCACCACCGGATGCGACGCCGCGTCCAGTTCCAGCGCGGCGTCGAGGTCGTCGAACCCGAACGGGAGGTCGTCGGCCGTGAGCAGCACGCGGTCCCCGCGGCTGGCCGCGATCCCGGTGCGGTAGGCGTTGCCCATGCCCTTGTCCGAGGTGAGCACGACCAGGCGCACGCCGGGGCTCGCCCACTCACGCTGCAGCCGCGCGAGCAGCTCCGGTGTCCCGTCGGTCGAGCCGTTCTCCACCACGACGACCTCGGCGTCCATGCCGTCCAGGCGGGCGGCCAAGGCATGCAGCGTCGCCTCGATGGCCACGGTGCTGTTGTGCGCGGGGACGACGTAGCTCAGCGCGGTCGTCCCGGAGGTGCCCACTGTCGAATCCTCCGCGGCGTCGGTCCGTGCCCCGTCCATGTCTCTGGCCCCAGCTCTCTCGTCGTCCCCTACGGGCCCATGTCCGCCTGGGAGGATAGAGGACGTCGGGGTACCGTCGCGGACTGTTGCCATCTGTGGACTCCTCCCGGCGAGGTCGGTCCGCGCCCAGGTGCTCGCGGCCGGGTTACCGGTCGAGGCCGGCGTCCGGACGCCGGCGGAGTGCCGCGGCGGCAGTCCCCGGCCACCCCCGACAGGAGGTCCTCCGCTGAGCACCGCTCTCGAGACCGCCCGCCGACCAGCGGTCGCGGCGCCGCGCGCTCGCCGGGTGCCCGAGGTGGGCGTCGTCCTGCTGGTCGGGGCGCTGGCCGCCGCCATGATGACCGTTCCGTTCCTCCACCGGCACGCCTTCTACTACGGCGGCGACAACCCCGAGTCCTTCGTCCCGCTGTGGCACCACTTCGGGCAGCAATTGCGGGCGGGGCAGTGGCCGACGATGGACCCCGCCGGCTGGTACGGCGGAAACTACGCGGCCGAGGGCACCTACGCCCTGTGGAACCCGGTGCAGGTGCTCGACTACCTGCTGGTGTCGTTGTTCGACGACCTCGCCGCGGCCGCCGCGCTGGTGCAGATCCAGTTCCTGGCCCTGCTCGCCATGGGCTCCTATCTGCTCTTCCGCGAGTACGGCGCCGGCCGGCTCGCCGCGGTCGCGGTGGCGACCGGAATCCCGACCATCGGGTTCACCGTGTTCTACGAGGCGAACGGCTGGCCCGCCGGGCTCATGGCCTTCACCTGGGTCACCTGGTTCTGGTGGGCGGCGCTCCGGCAGTCGCACGGCCGGCTCCTGCCGCTGGTCCCCTTCGTGCTCGGGGCCCTCGGCATGACCACCGGCAACCCCTATGCCGCGCTCGGCATGGTGATCGTGCTGCTCGGGCTCGCCGTCGAGCTGCTCGTGCGGCGCGAGACGCGCCGGTTGGTGCACCTCGTCGTCACCGGGGCCTGCGTGGGCGCGGTGGCCGCGCTGGTGTTCCTGCCGATGCTGGGCACCCTTCCGGTGACCGACCGCCAGGAGGTCGCCGGCCTGATGAACAGCGGGTTCCTGGTGCCCCAGCTCGGCGACGTCGCCGGTGCCAGCAGCCCGAGCTACCTGCCCGCGATCCTCAACTGGGGTGGCGCCCTCTTCGAGCGGCGCCCGTCCACCTATTTCATCTGGTTCGCGTGGCCACTTCTGCCGTGGCTGCGCTGGCGAGAGGTCCGTCGACCGGGTGGACGACCGACCAGCGTGCTGGTGATCGCCACGGTCTTCGGCGCGCTGAGCCTCGGACCGTCGAACCTGTGGCTGTTCCGCTGGCCGATCCGGTTCATCGAGTACTTCTACCTCGCGCTGGCCGTCCTGCTCGCCCTTGCGCTCTCGCGTGGCCTGGCGACCGACGCCGTCCGGACGCGTGTGGCGGCGACCGTCGGGATCGTCGGGATCGGGGCGTACCTCGCCTTCTCCACCCGGCCCGACATCTACGCAGTCCACGCCGTGGCAACGTTCGGCGTGCTCGCACTCGTCCTTCTGGCGGTCGCCGCGACGCACCGCCGGGGCCGTGTCGCCGGGGCGGCGGTCCTCGTGCTGGGCACCGCACTGGTGCTCCTCTACCAGTCCGTGAAGTTCCCGCTCCCTACCCGCTCGGCGAGCGCAGAGCCACTGGCCCGCGTGCCGGCGTCCCTCATCTCGCAAGCGCGCGACACGACCTCGTCGCACGAGGGCACCGTGCTGCAGCTCGGGGACCTCGAGTCGTTGGAGACGCCCCGGCTCGACCTGGACGGGGCACTCCTCTTCGGCAACCTGGGTCTCATGACCGGTCGGGAGACGGTCGTGCGGTACAGCGGCATGGGATTCGCGGAGTTCAACGAGGCCCTGTGCATGGACTACCGGGGGCAGGTCTGCCCGGAGGCCTTCGACCGGATCTGGGCACCGGTCGAGGGCATCGGCGTGCCACTGGTCGACCTCATGGAGGTGCAGACCCTGGTCATCGACGCCCACCTGCTCCCCGGCCCGGCCGGCGCGGAGCCCCCGCGGGGCTGGTCGGTGGCCGCCCGCGACGACCTCCGGACCGTGTGGGTGCGGGACGAGGCACCGAACTACGCGGGGCGGCTGTCCTGGGCCTCCCGGGACATCGATGTGCTGTCCGAGCGCGGTGCGGGCACCAGCGAGACGGTCGCGTTCGACGCCGACACCGCGGGCGACCTCGTGTTCGCGCGCCTGGCCTGGCCGGGCTACAGCGCGACCGTGGACGGGGAGCCCGTCGAGGTGAGCGACGGACCGGCGGGTCTGCTGAGCGTGGCCGTGCCCGCGGGTGAGCACACCCTCGAGCTGGAGTTCCGCTCCCCCGGCCTGACCGCGGGCATCGTTGCGGCCGTGCTCGCCGCCGTGGTGAGCCTGGTCCAGACCGCGGTGTGGCTGGTCCCGGCTCTCCGGCGACGCCGGGGCGGCCCTGCGGCCGGTCCGGCAGCCCCGTCGGACCGTTCCGAGCCAACGCCGCGGGAGGCGCTCGCCGGGACCGCGGGGCGAGGATGAAGCACCAGCCGGAGCACACGACGGAGAAGAAGGCGGTCCGATGAGGGCTGACGTGCCTGAGGCGACGACCGATCCCGGACCGTCCGAGCGAACGACCGACGAGGGCGCCGCGCTGCCGACCGGCTCGAGCGGCGGGCTCCTCGTGTGGGTGCGGCGGGTCGTGGTCGTCGTGGTGGTCGCGCTGGCGACGGTCCAGGTCGTCCGCGAGTGGTCGGAGGTCTCGGCGACCCTGGCGGACCTCCAGGTCGTCCCCGTGCTGCTGTCCTTCCTCGCGGTGAGCGTGGGCGTGCTGCTGGGCCCGCTGGTCTGGCGCGAGGCGCTGGCCGCGGTGGGCTCGCAGGTGCGGATCCCCGACGCCGCCAAGATCTACCTCGTCGGCCAGCTCGGCAAGTACGTCCCGGGCTCCGTCGTGGCGTTCCTGCTCCAGATGGAGCTGGCGAAGTCGGCCGGCATCACGCGCATGAACGGCTTCATCGCCTCGCTGGTCACCGCCGGGGTCGCGGTCGTCACCTCGCTGCTGGCCGCGACGACCGCCGTTCCGGCGCTCATCCGGAACGAGCCGAGCCTGCTGTGGCTGTTCCTGCTCCTGCCGGTCGGGCTGGCCATGCTGCACCCGACCCCCCTGACCTTCGTGGTCCAGAAGCTGCTCGTGCTGCTGCGCCAGCGGCCCCTGGAGCAGCGGCTGACCGGCCGGGCCCTCGCCCGGGCGACCGGGAGCAGCCTGCTGATCTACGTCGCCTACGGCCTGCACCTGTTCGTCCTGGTCAGCTCGCTCGGTTCCGAGTGGCCGATGGGTGCGGGGCTGGGCCTCGTGCTGTGCATCGGCACGATGGGCATGGCCATGACCGCGGGCCTCGTCGCGTTCGTCCTGCCCTCGGGCATCGGCGCGCGCGAGCTGGTCGTCGTCGGTGCGCTCGCCGCGGTGCTGCCCTACGGCCAGGCGCTGGCCCTGGCCATCGTCTCCCGCGTCATGTTCACCGTCGTGGAGCTCGTCTTCGCCGGCGTCGCCACCCTCGTCGCCCGCCTGTCGGCCGACGTCCGGACGCCGGCTGCCTGACCGGCGACCCGGCCCCGGGGTCACCCGAGGTTCGTGGTGGCCCGGTAGAGGACGGCGGGCCCGCGCACGGTCACCCGTGTGCCGGCCGGCACGAACGCCGACGCTCCCCGCGCCAGTCGCAGCTCGCCGTCGTCCGCGGTGAGCACCGCCGCGCCCTCGGTGCAGAGGACCACCTGCGGCCCGCCGGTCGTCAGGTCGTCGGCGTTCTCCCCCACCTCGCTGCGTGTCAGGTCGAAGTCGGTAACCGGGACCGGGTAGCGCAGGCCGCCGGGACCGGGCACCGGGTGCACGACCGGGACGCGGCCGTCGGTGAAGTCGAGCACCTCGATCAGCGCGGCCAGGTCGACGTGCTTGGCGGTCAGCCCGCCGCGGAGCACGTTGTCGGAGCCGGCCATCACCTCGACGCCGGCTCCGGACAGGTAGGCGTGCAGGTTCCCCGCCGGGAGGAAGACCGCCTCCCCCGGCGCCAGCTTCAGGTGGTTGCACATCAGCGAGATGACCACGCCGGGGTCGCCCGGGTAGGTCCCGGCCAGGGAGGCCGCCCAGCGGTAGGTGTTGAGGAACTCGGGATCCTCCGCGGAGACGAAGCGCTCCGCCGCGGTGGCGACGGCGCTCACCAGCTCGGTGCGCCGCGCACCGGTCAGCGCCAGCAGCTGCGGCACGGCCGCACGCAGCCCGCCGCGGGCCAGCGCCGCGATGGTCGGCTTGAGCTCGGGCACCTGGAGCTTCGCCAGGCAGTGCAGCGACTCCTCCACCGGACGGAAACCGCACAGCGCCTCCACCGGGGTGAGGGCGAGCAGGAGCTCCGGCTTGTGGAAAGGGTCCTTGAAGGTCCGGGCGGGGTCGTCGCGCGCGATGCCGGCGGCCTCCTCGGCCGCGAAGCCCTTCCGGGCCTGCTCCGTCGTGGGATGCGCCTGCAGCGACAGCGGCGTCTCCGCCGCGAGCACCTTCATCAGGAAGGGCAGCCGCGACCCGAAGCGCTCGTGCACCTCGGCGCCGAGCATCCCCTGCGGATCCGCGGCGATCGCCTCGTGCAGGGGACGGCCGTCGGGGAGCATGCTCGGCTCGTCGGGGTGGGCCCCCATCCACAGCTCGGCGTGCGGTCGGTCGGCCGGCACCTGGGCCCCGAGGAGCTCGGGGATGACCGTGCGGCTGCCCCAGGAGTAGTAGCGGACGCCGTTGCTGAGCTGCCACATCGTGGGATCGAGGCTACGGGGGCGGGGACGGGCACGGGAACAGCGGCTCGACCGAGGTCACCCGAACGCGGTGCCTCAGACGGCGGCGCGCACGTCCGGGGCGCCCAGCCGCGCGGCGTCGGCGGTCCGGTCGTCGGGCATCCGCTGCGACTCCCGCTCCGCGTCCACGCGCGCCTCGTAGTGCGCGATCTCGCGGGCCAGGAAGTCGTCCTGCCAGCCGTGCACCCTCGCCATGAGGCGCGCGACCTCCGGTGCCGACTCCACCCCGCGGTGCGGCGTCTCGATCGAGATGCGGGTGCGCCGGGTCAGGACGTCGTCCAGGTGCAGGGCGCCCTCGGCCATCGCTGCGTGCACGATTTCCGCCCCCAGGTGCCCGGGAGCGCCCGGGAGCGGGCGGCCCAGCGACGGGTCGGCCCGCACCAGGTCCAGGACTGCGGGCACCTGGTCGCCGTGCCGGTGCAGCAGCCGCTCGACCGCCTCCTCCGGCACGCCGTAGGCGGCGCCCAGCTCGGCCGCGCGATCCCGCACCTCCGTCCAGCGGCGCGCGCCCACCAGCGGGAGCTCCGCGGTGCGCGAGCCCGGCGCCCCCGGCAGCCGCTCGACCGCGGCGTCGACGGCGTCGGCCGCCATGACCCGGTAGGTCGTGTACTTGCCCCCGGCCACGAGCACCAGGCCCGGCACCGGCATGACGACGGCGTGCTCGCGGGACAGCCGGCTGGTCTCGTCGGACTCCCCGGCCAGCAGAGGCCGCAGCCCCGCGTAGACGCCGACGATGTCGTCGGCCGTGAGCGGGGTGGTGAGCACCTTGTTGACCTGGTCGAGCAGGTAGTCGATGTCGGCGCTGCTGGCCGCCGGGTGGTCCCGGTCGAGCGTCCACGGGGTGTCGGTGGTGCCGACGATCCACTGGTCGGCCCACGGGATCACGAACAGCACGCTCGTGGGGGTGCGCAGGATCAGCCCGTGCTGCCCGATGTGCCCGCCGTCGATGGCCGAGCGCGGCACGAGGAGGTGGACCCCCTTGGAGGCCCGGACCTTGAGACTGGGTGCGGACTCCCCGAGCATGGCGCCGACGTCGTCGCTCCAGACCCCGGTCGCGGCGATCACGCTGCGGGCGCGGACGGTGAACGAGGAGCCGTCGGTCAGGTCGGCGACCCGCGCGCCGACGACCGGCGCATCCGCTCCGTCGCCGTCGCGCAGCAGCCCGACGACCCGTGCGCTGGAGAGCACGTGCGCGCCGTAGCCGGCGGCGGTGCGCACCACCGCGAGGGTGTGCCGGGCGTCGTCGACCTGCGCGTCGTAGTAGCGGATCGCGCCGCGCACCACGTCCCGTCGGAGGGCGGGGAACGCCTCGAGAACGGCACGCCGGGAGAGATGACGGTGCCTGGGGATCCCCCGTCCACCCTTGGCGCGGTTCCGCGCGAAGGCCGCCCCCATCGCGTCGTACAGGGCCACGCCCGCGCCGTAGTAGGCGCGCTGCCACACCGGCGCGGTGAGCGGCAGCAGGAAGGGCAGCGGCCGCACCAGGTGCGGGGCGATGGTGCGCACCAGGCGGGCGCGCTCCTTGAGCGCCTCGTGCACCAGCGGGAAGGCCATCTGCTCGAGGTAGCGCAGACCGCCGTGGATCAGCTTGCTCGACCGGCTGGAGGTGCCGGCTGCCCAGTCCCGGGCCTCCAGCAGCCCCACGGTCAGCCCGCGGCTGGCCGCGTCCAGCGCGGCGCCGGCGCCGGTCACGCCGCCCCCGATGACGAGGACGTCGACGACCTCGTCCGCCAGGCGGGCGCGGTCGGCCCGACGGCGTTCCGGTGACAGCTGCGTGCGGTCGGTGTCCCCCGGGTGCATGGCTCCTACTGTCCCCCGCCCAAGGGTCCTCGTGTCGAGAACCGGGTCACACGTCGCCCCGGCGATCCCGCTAGTGCGCGCCGGCCCCGTCCGTCGTCGCCTTCTTACGGTGGAAGGTCAGGCTCATGACCAGCACGATCAGCGCGCCGACGACGAGCCCCAGGAGCGCGCTGCCCAGCGTGTTGACCAGCCAGCCCACGACCCCGCCCAGGGCGCCGGTGGCGTCGTGCGCCAGCTCCTCGAGGTGGTGCACGAACTCGTAGAGCGGGTGGAAGCCGAGCTCGTCGGTGCCCAGCAGGATGATGTGCCCACCCACCCACAGCATGGCCGCAGTGCCGACGACGGTGAGGACGCTCAGCAGCTTCGGCATGCCCTTGACCAGCCCGCGGCCGAGCGCGGCGACGCCCTTGGTGGGCCGTTGCGACAGGTTCAGCCCGACGTCGTCCATCTTCACGATGACCCCGACGACGCCGTACACGAGCACGGTGATCCCGAGGGCGACCACGATCAGGATGATCGCGCGCGACACGAACCCCTCGCCGGCCACCTCGTTGAGGCTGATCACCATGATCTCGGCGGACAGGATGAAGTCGGTGCGCACCGCTCCGGTCACGATGGTCTTCTCGTCCGGCAGCGCGTCCTCGACCGATCCGTGCTCCTCCGCGTGGCCGCTGATCCGGTGCCAGATCTTCTCGGCGCCCTCGTAGCAGAGGTAGGCGCCGCCCAGCATGAGGATCGGGGTGAGCAGCCACGGCAGGAACTGGCTGAGCAGCAGGATCGCCGGGAGGATGATCAGCAGCTTGTTGCGCAGCGACCCCAGCGCGATCTTGCGGATGATCGGCAGCTCGCGGTCGGCGGTGAGGCCGTGCACGTACTGCGGGGTGACGGCGGTGTCATCCACGACGACCCCGGCGGCCTTGACGCTGGCCCGCCCGGCGGCGGCGCCGATGTCGTCGATCGATGCGGCGGCTGCTCGTGCGAGCACCGCCACGTCGTCCAGGAGCGCTACGAGTCCACCCGCCACGGGAAGTCCTTCCGATCGGTCAGCACGTCGATGCCGCTGCAGGAATGGTCGCCTGTCCGGACGCGATGTGCGCGGTCACGAGCCGAGGGCGCGCTCGGAGTCCAGCGCCAGTGCCAGGTAGACGGCGGTGAAATCGGCGACGGCCAGCTGACGGGCGAGCCGCGGCAGACGGGGGAACCGGCCGGGCTCGCCGTGCTCGGCCAGGCCGCTGACCGGCACGCTGTTCACGCCGGCGGTGCGCAGAACCTGCTGCATCGCCTCCGCCGCCGAGCGCGGCTCCCGCTCGCCCGATCCGTCGTGCCCACCGGCGTCGGGGTCGCGGATGGTGAGCAGCCGGAGCCGCCGCCCCTCGTCGTCGGCGCGGTCCCGGAAGAAGTCGTCCGCCTCGCGCGGGGCCAGGGGCCCGCCCAGGACCGCGCAGGCAGCCACGCGCTGGTCGGGCAGCCGGAAGCCGGTCGCCGGCAGCCCGGCGAGGGTGGCCAGCTGGTCGGCGATCCGGATCGCCGCCGCACCGGCCAGCGGACCCTCCGCGGCGATGACCGGCAGGGCGTCGAGGAGCTCCAGAGCGAGGGTCTTGGCCGGGTTCACGAAGGATTCGCGGGCCGGCCCGCACTCCCCGGCGACCTCGTCCAGGGCAGCGGCCACCTCGTCGGGGTCGGCCACCCCCGCGGACAGCAACCCGAGGTCGGTCGCCAACCGGAGCATCGGCGTGAGCAGGGACCAGAGGGTGGTGTGCTGGACGCGGCTCTGCGGAAGGGCCACGTAGGGGGCGCGGGCGCTCGAGCAGGCGGCACGCAGTGGCGCGTCGTCGGCTCCGATGCCCACGAGGGAGACCCCGCGGCGGGCGGCCTCGTACGCGGGGCCGACGGCGTAGCTGCCGGCGCCGGTGCGGGTGGCCACCACGGCGATGTCGCTGGGCCCGGCCCACACCGGCAGCGCCGGTCCCGGGACGACGTCGACGGTCACCGGGCTCGACGCCCCGAGCAGGGCGCGCAGCACCGACGCCGCGACCGCCCCCTCGCGGCGCGCCACGATGATCAGGCCACGGGGCCGCCCGCCGTCGGTGACCCGGGTCAGGTCCGCCTCGTCGGTCAGCCGCGCGGTCTCGCGCACCTGGGCACCGGCGCCGGCGACCGCGGGCAGCAGGCCGCGGGGATCCCGGGCGCGCAGCAGGTCGAGGTCGTCGAGGACCTCCTCGGCGAACTCGGGCGAGGTCACGGTGGCCCCTCTCAGCCGCGCGTCCGCGCCTCGTCGAGCAGGAGCACCGGGATGCCGTCGCGCACCGGGAAACCGCGGTCGCAGGTGGCGCAGACGAGCTCGCCGGCCGCCTCGTCCACGGTCAGCGGCGTGTGGTGGGTGTCGGGGCAGGCGAGGATCTCGAGCAGGTCGGCGTCCAGGCCGAGGGGACCGCTCGTGGCGCCGGGGGAAGTGGTCATCTCTGCTCCTGTTCCGCGCGCACGGTGCTCAGCACCCGGTCGCGCAGTTCGGTCATCCGCGCCAGATCCGGCGCCTCCACGTTCAGCCGCAGCAGCGGCTCGGTGTTGCTGGCCCGCAGGTTGAACCAGGCGCCGTCGGGCAGCTCGACGGTCAGCCCGTCCAGCTCGTCGAACGTCGCCCCCTCGGCCTGGAAGACCTCCCGCACCTCGGCCACCCGCGCCGACGCGTCGGCCACGGTGGAGTTGATCTCCCCCGAGGCCGCGTAGCGCTCGTAGGCGGAGGTCAGGTCCGACAGCGGGCGGGACTGCTCCCCCAGCGCGGCGAGCACGTGCATGGCCGCGAGCATGCCCGTGTCGGCCCGCCAGAAGTCACGGAAGTAGTAGTGCGCGGAGTGCTCACCGCCGAAGACGGCGTCGGTGCGGGCCATCTCCGCCTTGATGAACGAGTGCCCGACCCGCGTGCGCACCGGCTGACCGCCGTGCTCCCTCACGATCTCGGGGACCGCTCGCGAGGTGATCAGGTTGTGGATGATCGTGGTCCCGCGGCCCTTGGCGAGCTCGCGCACCGCGACCAGGGCGGTGATCGCCGAGGGGCTCACCGGCTCCCCGCGCTCGTCGACGACGAACACCCGGTCGGCGTCGCCGTCGAAGGCCAGGCCGATGTCGGCCCCGTGCTCCAGGACGGCGGCCTGCAGGTCCACCAGGTTCGCCGGGTCCAGCGGATTGGCCTCGTGGTTGGGGAACGAGCCGTCGAGCTCGAAGTACAGCGGGACGACGTCGAGCGGCAGGTCGGCGAGGACGACCGGCACGGTGTGCCCACCCATGCCGTTGCCCGCGTCGACGACGACCTTCAGCGGCCGGATCGAGGACAGGTCGACCAGCGAACGCAGGTGCGCGGCGTACCCGGCGAGCACGTCCTGGGAGCTCACCGAGCCGATTCGGGTGGGCACGCGCTCGTAGGCGTCGCGCTCGGCCCACTCGCGGATCGTCACCAGACCGGAGTCCTGCCCGATGGGCGCCGCACCCGCCCGGCACATCTTGATGCCGTTGTACCGGGCCGGGTTGTGGCTCGCGGTGAACATGGCACCGGGCAGGTCCAGCGAGCCGGCGGCGAAGTACAGCAGATCGGTCGAGCCCAGCCCGGCCTCCACGACGTCGAGACCGCGGGCGATGACGCCCTCGGCGAAGGCGCGGGACAGCGGGATCGAGGACTCACGCATGTCGTGCGCGGTGACCACGGTGGTGGCGCCGCTGTCGGCGAGCACGAACTCCGCGAACGCGGCGCCGATGGCCCTCGCCGTCGACTCGTCCCACTCGTCGGGGACGACGCCACGGACGTCGTAGGCCTTGATCAGCGCGGACAGGTCTGCCACGCGCAGAAGACTATCGGCGGGGACCTCAGGGGAGGTCGGGCAGGACCCGCAGGTGACCGCGGCGGATGCCGCGGCCGTCGTCGGCGGGGTCGCGCGGGGGCTCCGGCCGGGCGGCCTCGCGGACCGCGTCGGCCAGCGCGAGCAGGTCGTCGCCGGTCGGGCCCGAGTCGTCGAGGTCGATCTCGTGCCGGACGACCTCCCAGCCGCGCGGCACGGTCAGCCGCTCGGCGTGGAACTCGCACAGGTCGTAGCTGTGCGGCTCCGAGAACGTCGCGAGCGGGCCCACGACAGCGGTCGACTCCGCGTAGACGTAGGTCAGGGTCGCCGCTGCCGGTTGCGCGCAGCCGCTGCGCGAGCAGCGACGTGACTGCCTCACCACCGGTTCCTCACGAAAGGCACAGTAATCCCGCTGCGCCGTGCGCGACAGCAGGCGCACCGGTATTCGGACCGCCACGCACCATCCTGCACGATGGTCCCGTGGGCATCGTCACCGGTCGGGAGCGGGATGCGGCCCCCTGCGGCACGACCGGGGAAATCCCCGCCGAAGTCGTTCCACGGCCCGGCGTGTCGGCCGTCGCCGTACGCTTCGACGCGTCATGAGCTCCTCCCGGCGCCGCCCCGCCCGCTCCCGCCGCGACCGGCACGGCCGTGGCCTGCGCGGACGCCTGGTGCCGAACGAGGTACCCCTCGCACGCAGCCGGGGTGAGGCGTTCGACGACCTCGTCCTCGACGCGGTCGAAGACCTCGAGCGTCGCTGGGAACGCGAGCTGGCCGGGGTCGAGTTCGCCGTCGAGGACGTGCCGTGGGTGGAGCACACCGATCCCGACGAGGTCGTGCTCGACAGCGACGTGCTCGACGACGGCGGCGTCCCGCTGGCCCGCGTGCTGCCGGCCCGGCGGGAGCAGGGCGAGGAGCTGCCGCCGCGCGTCGTCGTCTACCGGCGGCCGCTGGAACTGCGCGCCAACGACCGTGAGGACCTCGCCGACCTCGTCCGTGACGTCGTGGTCGACCAGATCGCGACGCTGCTCGGCCGGGACCCCGAGGAGATCGATCCCACCGGCTGACCGGCGGGAACGCTCGGAGGGGCTGAGATGCTGAGGGCGATGGACGTCCCGATCGCCGGCAGCGCTGCCTGGCTCGTGCTCGGCGCGGTGCTGGGCGTCCTGCTCGCGGCCGCCGTCGGCACGGCCGTCCTCGCCGCCCGCCGACGCTCCGCTCCCCCGACCGCCGACGCCGTCCCGGCCGATCCGCGGGTCGACGACCTGGCCGACTTCCTGGAACACCCCCCGGGCACCCGCCCCGGGCAGCCGGCGGCCGGCGGCTGGGTGTCCCTCTCCGCGCCGCCGTCGCGGCCGGAACCCGGTCCGGTGCCCGCGCCGCGCGACGACTCCTCCGCGCTCCGGTCGCTCGCGGCGCTGACCTTGGTCGCGCTGCTCCTGGTGGGCCTCGCCGCCGCGGTGGCCGCCGGCAGCCGCGGGCAGGACCACTCGGACGCGGGACGATCGTCGGCATCCGCATCGGCGCGACCGGACGACGGCACGGAAGGCCGGCTGACCGGCGGTGGACTGGTCCTGGAGCAGCGGGCCGTCGGCATCACGGTGACCTATCCCGAGCTGCGGCTCTCCACCGACGGCCCGGCGGGACGGCTGGAGTTGCGACTGCCCACCTGGAACTGCCTGGCCGCCCGTGCACCCGCGGACCCGGCGGCGGCCGGCTGCGCCCCCTCGCTGGTGGAGCACGCGGTGCTCTCCTCTCCCGAGCTGGTCGTCGAGCAGGACGAGGACCGGCTCCTGCTGCACGGCCCGGCGGCGACCGAGGTGCGGCCGGCGGGCTCGGCGCCGGAGCCGACCGGGCGCGTCTACGACGTGGAGCTGACCCTCACGCCGGTCGACGGCGTGGCCTCCGGCGAGGTGCGGATCGGCACCGGCAGCGCCCCGGTGACCGGCGAGCTCAGTCCCGGCTGACGCCGGGCAGCGGCGGCCAGGAGCGGGCCGGGACGGCGAGCCCGACCAGCGGCGCCCCCATCTCGGCGCCCAGGCCGGCGCCGGTCCCCCACCACGGCCAGCGGTCCGCGCCGTCGACCAGGGTGAGCAGCGCCCCGCGCAGGACGTCGCCGTCGGCCAGGACCGCGACCTCCAGCTGGCCGATCGCCGCGTGCAGGCGCGCGGCGGCGCGCAGGAGACCGCGCGACCGGCGGTCCGGCTCGGCGTCGAGCAGGGCGGGCAGCAGGCGCTCGACCACGCGCGGGTCACGGGAGCGCTCGACCGGGCCGGCGGCGTCCAGGTCGTCGACGAGCCGGACGCTGCGCACGTTGGCCAGCACGGCGGTGGGCAGCCGGGCGGCGAGCGCGCGGGCGGTGGGATCACCCAGCGGGAGGCCGGCCAGTCGCAGGGAGACCGGTCCGTGCAGCGCGTCGAGCAGGCCGACGACGCCGGTCGCCAGCCGCTCGGCGGAGGCGTCGTCGCCCGCGAGGAGGCGGGCGGTCGGCCGGCCACCCGGCAGGGGCCCGGCGGACTGGCCCAGCAGCTCGACGACGGTGACCGGCCCGCGCCGCCGCACCAGCAGGAAGGCCGCCGCCAGGGGCGGGGCACCAGCGGCGCCGTCGACCACGACGGCGACCGGGCGGCCGGACCGACGGCGGGCGGCACCCTCGTTGAGGACGACGGTCAGCCAGGGCGCCCGGGCGGTCGGCGGCGCGGACAGCCGGGCCATGAGAGGGCCTGCGGCCAGCACCTCGCGGGCGACCCCGTCCCGTCCGCGGACCATCCGGGCGGCGGGCTCGAGCACGGCCCGAACACAACCACAGCCGCCGACGGGGGACGTCGGCGGCTGGGTGAGGAATTTCTCGGCCCTTCGCAGGGCCCCGCCGCGAGCGTGCGAGCGGTGGGGGGCGAAGGGTCCTTCAGGGGGTCCTTAGACGGCGCGGCGGCGGAGCCGGCGGCGCTCACGCTCGGAGAGGCCACCCCAGATGCCGAAGCGCTCGTCGTTGGCCAGCGCGTACTCGAGGCACTGGGCCTTGACCTCGCAGCCGGTGCAGATCTTCTTGGCCTCCCGCGTCGAGCCGCCCTTCTCGGGGAAGAACGCCTCCGGGTCCGTCTCCGCGCACAGCGCCTGCTCCTGCCAGGACTGCGCGTCGGCCTCCAGGCCGAAGCCCAGGAACCCGACGAAGGGCTGGCCGGTGCCCTGGCCCACGGCCTGCTGCCCCACGCCCGAGGCCACCGAGGTGACCCCCAGACGGTCGGCCGACCGCTCTGTCCCGTTCACGTAATCGCTCAACCACGACACCTCAGCCATGACGGTGCGTCCCCTCTCGCTCTCGCCACGGTGCTCGGCCGGCAGGAGGTTCCCGGGCCGTTCAGCACTCGTTGACACCGCCGGAATTACACGCGTGTCGTTGCCCCGTCGTCAACTTTGCCCGGTGTAAGCGACACGCCACACCAGCCCCACCAGCCCCACCCCGTTCGTCACATCTCGCAGCACCCCTCGACACGCCCGGCGAACAGTCGACAAGTGCTCATCAGGCACGATGCGTTTCGTGCAGATCGTCGTGCTGGCAGGTGGGACCGGAGGGGCTCGATTCCTGCGCGGAGTCCGCGCGGCGGCCCCTGAGGCGGAGATCACCGCCGTCGTGAACACCGGCGACGACGTGACGATGCACGGCCTGCGGATCTGCCCGGACCTCGACACGGTCATGTACACCCTCGGCGGCGGCATCGACGAGGAGCGCGGCTGGGGCCGGGCCGGGGAGAGCTGGACGGTCAAGGAGGAGCTGGCCGCCTACGACGCCGACCCCACCTGGTTCGGCCTGGGCGACCGCGACCTCGCCACGCACCTGGTGCGCACCCGGATGCTCGACGCCGGCTACGCCCTGTCCGCCGTCACCGCCGCGCTGTGCGCCCGCTGGCAGCCGGGCGTGACGCTGCTGCCGATGAGCGACCAGCGGGTGGAGACCCACGTCGTCGTCACCGACCCCGAGAGCGGGCGGCCGCAGGCGATCCACTTCCAGGAGTGGTGGGTGCGCCACCGCGCCGCGCTGGACCCGGCGGCCTTCGTCCAGGTGGGCGTGGACGCCGCCCGCCCGGCCCCCGGCGTGGTCGAGGCCTTCGCCGCGGCCGACGCGATCCTGCTGGCGCCGTCGAACCCCGTGGTCTCCATCGGCACCGTCCTGGGCGTGCCCGGTCTGCGGGAGGCGCTGCTGGCCTCCCCGGCCCGCGTCGCGGGCGTCTCCCCGATCGTGGGTGGCGCTGTGGTGCGCGGCATGGCGGACCGCTGCCTGCCCGCCATGGGCATCGAGGTCAGCGCCGAGGGCGTGGGCCGGCACTACGGGGCCCGCTCCGAGGGCGGGCTGCTCGACGCGTGGCTGGTGGCCGAGGACGACGCCGCCGACGTGCCGGGCGTGGACGTGCGCGCCCGCCCGCTGCTCATGTCCTCCCCCGAGGCCACCACCGACCTCGCCCGAGCCGCACTCGGCGCCTGCGCCCGGTGACCGACGAAGGACCCCGTCCTCCTCACGGCTCGCACGCTCGCCGCGAGCCTCTGGACGGCGCCGTTCCATCGGGCGTCTCGGTCGTCCCCGTCGCCGGACTGCCGGAGTTCGCCCCCGGGGACGACCTGGCCGCCGTCGTGGCGTCGGCCGCGCCCTGGCTCGCCGACGGCGACGTCGTCGTCGTCACCTCCAAGGTCGTCTCCAAGGTCGAGGGCCGGGTGGTCCACGTGCCGCCCGGTGAGGACCGCGAGACAGTGCGCCAGCGGGCCATCGACGGTGAGACGGTGCGCACGGTGGCCCGCCGGGGACCGCTGAAGATCGTGCAGACCCCGCAGGGGTGGGTGGTGGCCGCGGCCGGCATCGACGCGTCGAACGTCGCCTCCGACACCCTCGTGCTGCTCCCCGCCGACGGCGATGCCTCCGCCCGGCGGCTGCGGGCCCGGCTGCACGAGCTGGCCGGGGTCGACGTCGCCGTGGTCGTGAGCGACACCTTCGGCCGCACCTGGCGCGAGGGCCTCACCGACGTCGCGGTCGGTGCGGCCGGGATCCCGGCGCTGGAGGACCACCGCGGAGCGGTGGACGGGCACGGCAACCGGCTCGAGACCACCCGCGTGGCCGTGGTCGACGAGATCGCGTCGGCCGCCGACCTGGTCAAGGGAAAGCTGGCCGGCGTCCCGGTGGCCGTGGTCCGGGGCCTCGCCCTGCGGCGCAGCGCCGGCGACCTCGACGAGGGCACCCGGCCGCTGGTCCGCCTCCCGGCCGACGATCTCTTTCCCTACGGCTCGCGGGACGTCGTCACCTCGCGCGCGCCCGGAACCGGCCTGGTCCCCCGGCCCGGGGAGCGCGAGGCGGTCGCCGAGGCCTTCCGCGTCGCGGCCGCCGCCCTGCCGGAGTTCCCCGTCGTGCTGCGCTACGGCGGCGAGGACGACGGCGTCGTCGACGTGCACCTCTCCGACGCCGTCACCGTGACGACCGCGCTGAACCTCGGCGCCGTGGTCGGTGTCGCCGTCGTCCAGCTGCACGCCATGGGTTGGGCGACCCGGTGGGAACCCGTCGGCACCTCCGGGGGGACCTCACTCGTCGGGAGGCTGTGGTTGGGCGATCCGGGGCTCTGAGCGCCGCGCATCGCCTACGGTTCGTCCCCATGCGCGGGATCATCTTGGCCGGTGGCACGGGGAGCCGTCTGTTCCCCATCACGCAGGCCGTGAGCAAGCAGCTCATGCCGGTCTACGACAAACCGATGATCTACTACCCGCTCTCCACGCTGATGATGGCCGGCGTCCGCGAGGTGCTCGTCATCACCACGCCCGCTGACCAGGAGGCGTTCCGCCACCTGCTCGGCGACGGCAGCCGGCTCGGCATGCGCATCGAGTACGCCGTGCAGCCCCGGCCCGAGGGCCTGGCGCAGGCGTTCCTCATCGGTGCTGGGTTCCTCGGCGGCGAGGCGGCGGCGCTGGTCCTGGGCGACAACATCTTCTACGGCGCCGGTCTCGGCACCGCCCTCTCGCGGCTGCCCGAGCCCGACGGCGGGCACGTCTTCGCCTACCACGTCGCCAACCCGCAGGACTACGGCGTCGTGGAGTTCGATGCCGTCGGCCGGGTCCTCTCCATCGAGGAGAAGCCGGCCGAGCCCAAGAGCTCCTACGCCGTCCCGGGGCTCTACTTCTACGCCGGCGACGTCGTCGAGGTGGCCAAGGGCATCACCCCAAGCGCCCGCGGCGAGCTGGAGATCACCGCCGTCAACGAGCACTACCTGCGCGCGGGCCGGCTCACCGTCACCGCCCTGGACCGCGGCACCGCCTGGCTCGACACCGGGACCTTCGCCTCGCTGCGCCAGGCCACCGAGTTCGTCTCGGTGGTCGAGGAGCGCCAGGGGCTGAAGATCGGCTGCATCGAGGAGGTCGCCTGGCGCAACGGCTGGCTGGACGACGACGGGCTGCGGGCGATCGCGGAGCCGCTGGGCAAGAGCGGGTACGGCAGCTACCTGCTCGGCCTGCTGAACGACCGCTGAGCCGCGGCTAGACCCGGCGGTAGTTCGTCGGGGCGAACCGGGGCCCGCGCCGGGGCCGGCGCGGTCCGCCGGCGAGGATCAACCGGACGACGCGCTGCCGCTGGCCGCGCCACGGCTCGAGCAGGGCCAGCATCTCCTCGTCGTCGGCGTTCCGGCGCCCGGTCAGCGCGAAGCCCACTGTGTTCTTCAGGTGGTAGTCGCCAACGCTGACGGTGTCGGGGCACCCCAGGGCCCGCTGCACCACCTCGGCGGCGGTCCACACGCCGATGCCGGGCACTATCCGCAACCGGCGCTGCAGCTCCGCCGAGTCGCACCCGGTCTCCGGCTCCATCCGGTGCGCCACCCCGGCGACCGCCCGCAGGGCCCGGCGCCGCGCGCCGTCCAGGCCGCAGCGGTGCCACTCCCAGTCGGGAACCTCCAGCAGCCGCGGAGCCGAGGGGACGACCCGCATGCCGTCGGGAGCGGGGCCGGGCGCCGGTTCCCCGGCCAGCCGGCAGAGCTCCCGGAACACCCGGTAGGCCTCCACGGTGGTGACCTTCTGCTCCAGGACCGCGGGCAGGAGCGCGTCCCACGTCCGCCCGGTCCGGCCCAGCCGCAGGTGCGGATGGGTCCGGTGCAGCTCCGTCACGAGCGGATGGGCGTCGCCCGGGCGGAAGTCCTCGGGCCTGTCCTCGGCACCGAGCCATCCGGGCACCGCCGAGCCGGCACGCTCGGCTCCCGGACCCCACGCCTGGATCCGCACCTCCCCGGCCACGCGGGTGATCCGCACCGTCGCGGGGCCGTCCGGCGTGCTCGTCGTCCGCCAGAGACCCCCGTCGGCGACCTGCATCGTCGGGTCGGCGGCGCCGCGCCGGTGCGGGGCGAGCGCCCGCGCCAGGTCCAGGGGCCAGTCGGGCACCCAGGCGGTCGCGAAGTCCGCGACGGCCCGGGTGCCCGAGGTCGCGGCGCCCGTGGTGGTGCTCGTGGTCAGGGGGTGCTCCGGGAAGATCAGCGAGGGGCCATCCGCAGCGCGCCGTCCATCCGGATGACCTCACCGTTGAGATAGCCGTTCTCGACGATCGAGAGGGCGAGGTGGGCGAAGTCCGACGGACGGCCGAGCCGCTTGGGGAAGGGTATGCCCGCCGAGAGCGCGGCCCGCGCCTCCTCGGGCAGGCTGCCCAGCAACGGCGTGTCGACCAGGCCCGGGGCGATGGTGCAGACGCGCACGCCCACGCTGGACAGGTCGCGGGCGGCCGGCAGGGTCATGCCGACGACCCCGCCCTTGGACGCCGAGTACGCCAGCTGGCCGATCTGCCCGTCGTAGGCGGCGATCGAGGCGGTGTTCACGACGACACCGCGCTCCCCCTCCTCGCCCGGCTGGGTCTGCGCCATCGCGGCCGAGGCGAAGCGGAGCACGTTGAACGTGCCGACCAGGTTGACCGCCAGCACCTTGCTGAAGGCGCCCAGGTCGTGCGGCTCGCCGTTGCGACCGACGGTCCGCTGGGCGATGCCGATCCCCGCGCAGCTGATCGCGATGCGCAGCGGCCGGTCCTTGCCGGCCGCCTCGGCCACCGCCGCCTGGACCGACGCCTCGTCGGTGACGTCGGTCCGGACGAACGTTGTGGAGCCCCCCAGCTCGGCGGCGAGCGCCTGCCCGCGCTCCTCGTTGAGGTCCAGGACGGTCACGGCGGCGCCCCGGGCGACCAGGGCGCGGGTCGTGGCCTCACCGAGCCCGGAGGCTCCCCCGCTGACAACAGCTGCGACGTCGAAGCTCTTCATGCCCGCAACGTAGCCCGGAGCAGCGGCGGTGCCTGCAGGGTCCCGCCGCGGCGAGCCCTGCCTCAGCTGAAGCGGGCCCCGTGCTCCGCCTCGACCGCCGCCAGGAGCTGCTTGACCCGCTCGGCGTCGGTGACCGGGCAGACCATCGTCACGTCGGCGGTGTGCACCACGACGCTGTCGCGGACGCCGACCAGCGCGACCAGGTGGCCCGGGTCGTCGCAGAGGACGACGTTCCCCGATCCGTCGAGGACCACGGACATGCCGCGGACGGCGTTGCCTGCGCCGTCGTCGTCCAGGGTGTGGGTCAGCGCCGGCCACGAGCCGACGTCGACCCAGCTCACGTCCAGGTCCACGACGAGGACGCGGCCCGGTTCCGTGGCGGCCGGCTCCAGCACGGCGTAGTCCACGCTGATCCGCGGCAGCGTCGGGAAGACCTCGGCGAGCGCCGCCTCCCGCTGTGCCCCGGCCGGCGCGGCGACGATGCGGGCCAGCCCCTCGGCGGAGGCGGGCAGGTGCTGCGCGAGCGCCTCGAGCACGGTGCGGGCGCGCCAGACGAACATGCCGGAGTTCCAGAGGTACTCACCCGAGGCGAGGTAGGCCTCGGCCGTGGCCCGGTCCGGCTTCTCCCGGAAGGCGGCGACCTCGGCCACCCCGGGCAGCTCCGTGGGTCCGCCGCGTCGGACGTAGCCGAACCCGGTGGCCGGGGACGTGGGGGCGATCCCGAGGGTGACCAGCGACCGGGGCCGCGCCTCCACGGCCTCGAACGCGATCCGCAGCGCCTCGGCGAACCGCTCCACCGGCCGGATCACCTGATCAGCGCTGACCACGGCCAGCGCGGCGTCGGCATCGACGTCGGCGACCAGCGCCGCGGTCAGCCCGACGGCGTTGGCGGTGTCCCGGGCCACCGGCTCCAGGACCAGCCGGTCCGGGCACAGGTCCGGGAGTGCGGCGCGGACCTGGTCGGCATAGCGGATCCCGGTGCAGACCCAGATCCGCTCGGCCGGCAGGACCGCGCGCAGCCGGCTCCACGCCTCGAACAGCAGGCTCCGGGTCACGCCGTCGTCACCGGTCACCACGTCGAGCAGCTGCTTGGGCCGTTCCATCCGGGACAACGGCCACAGCCGCGTGCCGGACCCGCCGGCCATGATCACCGCGTGCCGCACGTCAGCCCTCCTCGCGCTCGCGGAGGGCGGGCTCGGGGACCGCGGACAGCTCCTTCGCCTTACGCTGGAACCGGGCGCCCGCGGCCACGCGGCCGCTGACGTAGGAGACGAGCATGCGGCCGCCCAGGCCCGCGCGCAGTGCTCCGCGCAGCGGCGCGTTGCGCCGGCCCGGGTACTGACCGGAGAGATATCTCAGGGCGCTGGTGTGGTGCACGCGCTGCATCCGGTGCGGCTCGCGGCGGGTGGCGTGCCCACCCTCGTGCTCGACGACGGCGGTCGGCACGTAGACGTGCAGCCAGCCGCGACGCCCCAGCCGCTCGGCCAGGTCCACGTCCTCGAAGTACATGAAGTACCCCGGGTCGAAGCCACCCACCGACCAGTATGCCTCCAGGTCGACCAGGAGGCAGGACCCGCTCAGCCAGCCGGCCGGGCGCTCCCGCGGCGCCTCGCACTCCCGCCGGTAGCGGGCGGTCCAGGGGTTGCCCGGCCACGCCCACCCGACGAGGGCGTGCCCGGCGCCGGTCGACAGCCGGGGCAGGTCGCGCGCGGAGGGGTAGAGCTCCCCCTCCGGCGTCATGATCGCCGGCCCCAGGGTGGCGGCCCGGGGCCACCGGTCGGCGGCCGCGAGCAGCTCGTCGATCGAGCCGGGGTGGAACCGCAGGTCCGGATTGGCGATGAGGGCCCGCCCGGTCCGCAGGTCGGCCAGGCCGGCGTTGGCCGCGGCGCCGTACCCGATGTTCCCGCCGGTGCGCAGCACCCGGACGTGCGGGTGACGTGCCGCGGCGCGCTCCGGAGCCCCGTCGGTGGAGCCGTTGTCGGCCAGCACCACCTCGACCGGCCGGGACGTGGCGTGCGCCAGGGACTCGAGGAAACCCTCGAGCGCCGCACCGGGTGAGTAGGTGACCGCGACGACGCGCAGCGGACGCGGGTCTGGAGTGGGTGCCACGGGAGGAACCCTAGGCACCCACCCCCTGGCCCTGGCTCTTATACACGTCTGAAGCTGCAGACGAAGAGGATAGGTTAAGTACGGGGCGCCGGAGGAACGATAAAAAAACAGCGAAAAAGAGAATAATTAGAAATAGCACAGTAGAGGCAAAGACAGTTATAAGACCACAGTCAGGAA